>CAJXAU010000007.1 GCA_913050205.1 uncultured Verrucomicrobiota bacterium | reverse complement strand
GCACCGAGGCCCACAGGAAATAACTTAGCCGCGTGGCCAGCTCCGTGGCGCTCACCGCCACCGGCTTGGCTCCGTCGCCGGCCTGCTCACGCCGGTACAAAAATGCGGGCGACGTCAGCACACGGGCAAGAGTCAATTGGATCGCCTTTTCGTGATCGATCTCGCCTTCACGCAGCGCCTCGTAAAGCTCGCGTAGTCCCTCCTTTTCATCCTCCGTCAACTCCCGACGCCATGCTCGCTTGGCCCAGCGGATCACCGCTTCCAGTTGCTTTGGCTCATCCTCCAGCAGTCGCGCGCGAAATGCCGCCACCTCGTCCAGCAGGATCGGTTTGTACGGTTTCCACGCGATGACGAGGTCGGGCCGGTCCTGCGTCGAGAACTCAACGATCTGCTCGTAAGCGACCTCTTTCTTGAACGGCTCCTTGGTGATGTACAGCAGTTCGTCCCAGAGCCGGTCCAGCTCGGCCTTTGCTTTTTCATTTAGCATGAGCCGCTGCATCGGTTCGTCCTCGCGAAAGTACAACGCCAACGTCACGACCTCGTCGACCGGCACGATCTGCGGGTAGCAAATCGACGCCGGGAACAGGTCGCGGAAATCGTCGAGCCCGGCATTGATGCGCTTGTCCGTGTCGCCGCCCGTGACGGTGATGATGGGGTGGCTTGGCGACAGCACAAACGGCGTGGGTCGGTTCAGCCCTGCGGTAAGCTGTACGCTGCCGGCACTGCCGTGTTCCGGCTCAAGATCACCCGAGACGACGAGCGTCCGTCCCTCGGCCAGCGATGCAGGGATTCGCAGCTCGATGACCTCCGGTGCCTTCATGATCAAATCGGCCGAGACCACTGTGTGCCCGAGTGGATGCCGGCCAAACCGCTCATCCGGTCGAATCGATTTCAATAGGTTATCGTAACGGCCGGGAGTTGCGATCTTGTGCAGTTGCGACAGCAGCGTGGCGTCCGGCGTGCCCGGTGCCGGTGTGGTATCGCCGGTGGCAAGCGACTGGATGCGACCGGCCAGTGCTGCACGCCGGATGGCGTCCTGCTCGTCGCGCCACTTCGCGAGCAGCGACCCCTCCGGCACACTCATCGCGTTGCTGGACACCTTGGCCACATCGGTGACCTTGCCGCTGTAAAAATACCAGACCGCGTCGTTGCCGTGGCGATCCTTCAACGGGTTGCCCTCGAGAATGTTCCCTGAAATGTCCTTGGAAATATCCCACTCTCGCTTGGCGCCGCCGGTCTCGGTGAGGGTCATGTCGGCGTGAGTCAGGTCACAGGCGTGGCTGCCATCTTTTGGGCCGACCACGAACCGCACCACATCGCCGCGTTGCACCTGGAGTTTCATCGGTTTCAATTCGCCGCCGCCGCCCGCGCCATACACGCCGTGGCCAAGGTTGCCGATCTTGCGGCTGGTGTGATGCTGCACCCACCACTCGCCGCCGTTGCCGCACTCAGGGTGGGCGTCGGCGACCTTGGCCGAAACGCTGATCTCGCCATCGATCGGGCTTTGCCAACCCACGGCCACGAACAATGTAGGCGAGGGATGCACCTCGACACCGCGCGCCCGCGCCCGACCGGGGATGCGGTATTCGGCGTCCGATGAATTCGCCACAACGCTCGGGGTCTCAGGCAGTCCCCAGCCGTTGACGTAATCCGAGCCACCGACGCGTTCCATTTTCTTCGTAAACAGCCCGGTGATCTCGACCGGTTGCGCTTGGCCAAGCGCGAGGTAATCCATCCAGCCAGCCAGCACATCCGGCTCAAGGCCGTGGCGCTTGGCCAAGCGGGGAATGTCCGTCTTGCCGTCACCGGCCTCGTCGACGGCCTCGAGGTAGCGGGCTGTGAGCGCGAGGGATTCATTGTGCAACTTGGCCAAGCGCTTGGCCAAGCCGGGCACATCGCGCAGAGCGAGATCCGGTTTGTTGCCGCCGGTCAATCGGGGATTCCGCCAGCGTACAAAATCGCCGTCATCGCCGTCCCCCGCGTTGGTGGCTCCGAGATAAACGACCACATCTCCGCCGTCATTCGGTGGGGTGAGCTTGATACTGAAATCCTGCGTCAACTGCGTGATGCCCTGCGGATTCATCCATGCGGTCGGCCCGCCTTCGCGCCCGATGTGACCGATGGGGTCGAACCGCCATAGTGCCTGCTGCCACTGGTGGATCGTCTCGACTAGCGGTTTGGCTTCCACGAGCCGGGACTCGTGCCACAACGCACGGATACGGTTGAGCACCAGCGAACCGCCCGGGGCGGCGTCCTGATTGAGCATCTTCCACAGCGCCTCAAAATATTTCGTATTCAGTCCATGCTCGGTAGCGACTGTGGCCACGCTTTTTTCCCCTTGGCCAAGCGCCCCACGCTCCGCGAGTGCAGCGGCAAAGTAGGCGTCGAGCGGGATGCTGCCGTTGCGGCGGATCACGTTGGCCTTGGCCGTGGCGGGGTCGTCCCACGTGTCGCCGAGCTGCCGGTTGACATTCACGTACCGCGCATAAAACTGATGGATGCGCGCCATAATTTCGTCGGCCCGGTCGCGCTCGGTCGTGTATTCGGAAAAGCGAATGCCGTCCGGAAGCAGCACCAAGTGCCGTGCGACCTCCTTGCCAGCGTCGAGAAACTTATCGACCAGCGCGGGCGACATTCCCAGCGCATCACCGGCGTTGGTGAAACCCTCGCCCGCGGCGCCATCGACCGGGAACTCACGCGTGGGGTTGAGTGTTGGCACGCCGGTCAGGTCGCGCACGGAGTAGTTGTATTCGTCGTTGTTAAGGCGGCGCAGCACCACGCGGCCGGGGTCGCCTGCCAGCGCCCGCGCTTCCTCAACCAGAAAACTTTTCACCCACTGCTGCAGGGCCTCGCGCTGTTGGTCAGTAGGCTGGTCAGATTTTCGGGGAGGCATCTGGCGGCTCGAGAGCATCTCCTCCACCTTGACCCACGTTTTCGTATCGCGCCGAAGATCGGCGAGCGACTTGAACGAATCGAGATCCACCTCCGCCTCGGCATCCTCCCCCTCGTGGCAGTCGAAACAAAACTGATCCAGCAGCGGCCGGATTTTTTCAGAATAATCCTCCGCTGAGGCAGAAGGAATCAGCCAACAAAACGCAAGAGCCAACGAAACAACGAAACTGTGTTTCGGAATAGATGGGTTACTGATCATGACGCTGCGTTGCGGATTGCAGGCGTCATCCTTCCCTTTACGCTCCCGCGCGTCAAGCCGGTGCGATGTGCTTGGCTTTGTTTACTGCTCGCTCTTACCGGCCTTGGCCTGAAAGCGGTCGAGCGATTTTTGGAGCTGCACGGTTTCCTGCTTGTCGCGGGCGAGGCTGAGCGCCTTCTTTTGCAGCTTGATCGCCTCGGTGACTTTGCCGCTCTCGAACAACGACAGCGCGTAGGTATCAATGACCTGCGGGTGCTCGCCATCGGTGAGATCGTAGGCCGCCTTGGCGGCTGCGCGGGCAAACTCGAGGTCGCGGTACTTCACGTTTTCATCGGTCAACACCGCCCACGCGATGTTGCACGAAACCTCGGCATTGTCCTTCACGAGGCTCAACAACTCATTGCCGATCTTCCGTGTCTCCGTTCCCTTGCGGCCTTCGACGAGCCGTTCCCAATATTCCACGGAGAGTTGCTGCAACCGAATCTGCGCCTTCTCTTTTGCGATCTCATCCTCGAGGTCGAACGTGCCTTTTACAAGTCGGTCGATTACGTCATCGAGCCCGCTCTTCGGGTGGCCGACCCAGACGATGCGATCCTGCTGGTCGACCACAAACGTCGCCGGGATACCGGTCTGGCCGAAGGCGCGCATGTAGGCCTGTGACATCGTGTCGCCCTTCTCGATGGCCACGGTGTATTCCATTTGCTTTTTCTGCCGCCGGACGAAGCGCTCGACGGTGGCCTTGGGTTCGTCGGTGATGCCGATCACGGTCACGCCCTTGCCTTTGTATTTTTCCTGCAGTTTGGTCAGGTGCGGAATGCTGTCGCGGCACGGGCCGCACCACGTGGCCCAAAACTCGATGATATGGATTTTCTTGTCATCCGCCTTGGCCAAGTCCACCGGCTTGCCCTTGACCCAGTGCTCGATCTGCAACTGGGGCGCCTTTGAGCCGATGTTGGCAGCTTGCGGAGTCGAAAAGACGCCGGCCAATGCCGCGCCGAGGAGGATCGAAAAAGTCTTTTTCATATTGCTGGCCGGGCAGTCTTGGCCAAGCGGCGGCGCGTGGCGAACCCATTTTTCAGCCTCAACCAAAAAAAATCAGGCGCCACTGATGGGGCGATTCAGTGTGCCCGGGGCGCCCCAGTCGTTGAGCAGGCGCTCCGACTCGGTGGGCGTGGGCGACACGCCGAGACGCTCCATCGCCTCGCCAACGAGGTAAAACGAGCCGGTCACGACTACGAATGGCTCGCTCGCGCATTGTTCCAGCGCTTGGCCAAGTGACTCGGTGACCGTAGCCCCGGCGTTGGAATTAGCCTCGCGGCATACTGGCACAAACGATTCGGGATCCGCCGAGCGTCCGCTGCGTACCGGCGCCAAGATCAAGCGCTTGGCCAAGGGCGCCAGCTTACGGCAAAATCCGTTGCCGTCCTTTTCATCGACCATCCCCAGAATGAACACCGGTGCTTGGTTCGGAAAGTGATCCACCAATGCCTGCTGCAGAATCGCTGCGCCCTCGGCGTTGTGCGCTCCGTCCAGCAGAAAAGTCTGTCCGTGGATCTCGACAGTTTGCAGTCGGCCGGGCCAGTGAACCTTGGCCAAGCCAGCCTCGGCCTGTTGGAGGGTTACCGGTAATTGCGGTTGCAGTCGGTCGACCACGGCTCTGGCCAGCCGGGCGTTGGTCTGTTGATGTTTGCCGAGCAGCGGCAGTTCGGAGGTGCTCTCTGCTTGGCCAAGCGCGATCAGTTCAGTGCCCTGCGTATCAGCCTCGGCGCGTATGACCGATAGTGCGTCTGGATGATCAGCCGCAGTAAATGCGGGGATGCCGGGTTTGATGATGCCGGCTTTTTCCCGGGCGATGGCGGCGTGTGTCTCGCCGAGCCAGCGTGTGTGATCGAGCCCCACGTTGGTGATCACGCTGGCCAGCGGGGTGACGATGTTTGTTGCATCAAGCCGGCCGCCCATGCCGGTTTCCCATAGGACGACGTCGCACTGTTGCTCGGCGAAGTGGCACAGTGCCATCACCACGACCATCTCGAAAAATGTCGGTGCCTGCCCGTCCGGAAAAGAGGACATCCAGTCCCGAAGCCGGTCAGTCAGCCGGGCCACAGTGGCCTCGGGGATGAGTTCGCGGTTCACCTGCAACCGTTCACGAAAGGAGACCAGATGAGGCGAGGTAAACAGCCCGGTGCGCAGTCCAGCCTCGCGGTATATCGACTCGAGCATCGCACAGACCGACCCTTTGCCGTTGGTGCCGGCTACATGGATGAAGCGCAATTGTTCGTGAGGTGCACCGGCCAACGCCGCCAGCTTCTGCGGGTTGTCCAGCCCCAGTTTGGTGCCGAACATTCGCAGCTCTAGCAGGTGCTGAATGGCCTCGGGATACGTCACGTTTTTCCGGACGCGTGAGCGTCGGGCGGAGAATGGGTGTTTTGTGAACGGGGAGCAAGCGAAGGGGCGATTGAATTGGACGGACGCCAAGCCGACAGGCTAGTTTGCCGGCGTGAAACTGAATTGGAACAGGCTTGTGGCGGTGCTCTTGACCGTATTTGCACCGGGGGTGTTGGCGGAAACCAAGCCGGTAGATGCCAAGGCTGCAGCTGTGGAAAAGGAGTTTCGCAAACTACTCGAGCTGGACGACAAGTTGCATGCTGAGGTGGACAAGTGGATACGTGAAAACGCCGAGTTGACCGAGCTCAATGCAGGAATCACGACGGAATCGCTCGGAGCGCAGGTGCGTGTTCGGTTGCAAGAAGTGGAGGGTGCCTACGTGTCGTTCTTGGCCAAGCACCCAAGGCACCTCGAGGCGAGGCTGGCGTTTGGGAGTTATTACAGCGGGCTCGGCGATGCGAACAAGGCGATCGGGCAGTGGACCGAAGCCCGGGACATCGCCCCAAAAAATCCAGTACCGTGGAACAACCTAGGCAAGGCATACGGGCAGAAGGGCAACGTTTCCGAGTCGATCCGGCATTTCACCAAGGCGTCCGAGATCGCGCCAAAGCAGGCTCTTTACTACCGCAATCTGGCGGCGATGTTATTCGCCTACCCCGACCACGCGGCACGCCATTATCTTATCGACCGACGGCAGGTCGTGCCCAAGGTGATTTCACTGTTCAAAAAAGCCCGAGAGTTGGATCCGAAAAACTTCCCGCTCGCGGCCGATGCCGCCATGGCGTATCTGGCCACACAGCCGCTTCAGGCCAGAGCCGCCATCTCCGCGTGGAACGAGGCGCTGGCACTTGCCCCGGACGCCCGGTCGAAACAGGGCGTACGCATTCATCTTGCCCGCATCCACGCGCACATTGGCGAGACCGGAAAGGCGAGGGAGATTCTTGATTCAGTGGACGACCCAAAACTCGTTACGTTGAAGGAGGAGATTCTCAAAAAACTGCCCGCTCCGGCCGCCCCGGCCCCGGTCAAGCCGTGAATCTGCCGCCGTACATTCAGCCGGTGGACGCCACTCATGTGCGTTATCGTGGCCGCCGATTGGTCTACTTTGGCGGGTGCGACTACTATCGGCTGGCGCGGCATCCCAAGTTGCTCAAGGCACATGCCCGAGCCTCAGCGCGGGACGGGCTCGGCACTGGCGCATCACGAATGACCACCGGCAACCATCCGGCACACGATGCGCTTGAGGCGGAATTAAAAAAGTTTTTCGGCAGCGCCACAGCTACGGTTATTGGTGATGGCTATCTTGCGAATATAGCGCTTGGCCAGGCGCTTGGCTCATGTTCCAGACCGTTCGATGGATTATTCATCGACGAGCACGCGCATGTCAGTCTGCGGGATGCCTCGCAATTCATCGGCTGCCCGACCACGACCTATCGGCACTGTGATGCGGCCGACTTGGCCAAGCGCTTGGCCAAGCGCAAAACCACGCGGCGTCTCCTGCTAGTCACCGATGGTGTTTTCGGGGCGACAGGCCGGATTGCGCCCGTGGCCGAACTGGCCCGCGGCCTCCCACGTGGAGCAACGATGTGGATTGATGACGCCCACGGCGCAGGTGTGCTGGGCGCGCGGTTGCGCGGTACGGTGGAGCATGTTTCCCCGGGCGGACTCGGGGGCTGTGAGGTGATCCAATCGACGACGTTGAGCAAGGCGTTCGGAAGTTTCGGGGGTGCAATTCTCGGGCCGGCGTGGCTCCGAAAAAGCCTGCTCGAAGGTAGCGGAATCGTTACCGGCAGCAGTTCCTTGCCGGCCGGGTATGCGACAGCGGCCGGCATCGCGGCTGAGATGCTCCGATCCCGGCCCGGCTTGGCCAAGCGGTTGCGCCGAAACACGGAGTTCGTGGCGGCCGAACTTAGGCGAGTTGGTAGGGCGTTCGTCGATTCAGGCTTTCCCGTGGTCAGTCTGGATTGCCCGGAACGAGGGAGTGCGATGAAGCTTCGGCGACGATTATTGGCCGGAGGCATCTATCCTTCCTGCATCCGTTATCCCTCTGAAAAGAAGGGGGCCTTTTTTCGTTTCGCGATTTCCAGTGAACACACGCGGCCGCAGTTGGAGAGTTTGGCCCGGGCGCTCGAGCTATAAAAAAAGCCGCCGATGAACGGCGGCTTTTGTCGAAAGAGCGTGGTTCGATCTATCGTCCGTTCAGGCGGCTGAGTTCCTCCTTACTAACTTTGCCGTCCTTGTTCGTATCAATGAAACGGATGTAACGGCGCGAGCGCTCGTCGATCTCGTCGGCCTCGATTTCGCCGTTGTTATTTTTATCCAACTCCTTGAGCCGGGAGCCGAGTCGTCCGCGCCAGTCGCCACCCAGTCGGCTGTTGCCGGTCCGGCTGCTGCTTCCGCCCCGACGATCTCGAAGCCGGTCCCGAAGTCGGTCGGCAAGGTCGCCTCCCCGGCCACCTCGACTGCCTCTGCGTTCGTTGAATCGTTTCTCGGCAGCGATGCGGACTTCGTCAACGAACTGGTCGCGCACGGCGTCCTTGAATCGTTCCACGTCGCTCTCGTTGACCGGCACTGCGCGGAAGTTAACGCTGCCCATCTCGTCGGTGGACTCGAGCCCCCAACGGACACGGCGCGGTGGACTGAACGGGTTGTGCGGATTCTCCGCCGAGTTGTCGAACGTCACGACGCCCTTGATGGTCGTGCCGGCCGGAAGCCGCAAGGGGTTCTCGTAATAGTAATTGTTCTGCCAGTTGAAATCCCAATCATCGATGTAGAACAGTGGCTTGGTGCTGCCATCCGGGAGCGTGGCAGTGGCCTTGGCAGTGTGGCCGAGATAGTGCATGTGCGCGCCGACACCGATCAGCTCAATGTCCACCGGCGTGGTGAAGTTACTGGTCAACTCGTAGTTCTCCTCGCCAGCCGGAATGTCCAGCCCGGAAACACTGCCGAACAGCGGCGGTACCTGAAAACCGATCATTGTCCGGTCCGGTTTCTTTTCTGCGAAGTAAAGGCCGATGGTGGTTTTCTCGGATTCCTCCTTGCCGGAGGGGTGAAGATGGGAGTTGAGCACGAGGTCGGCTCCGGCAGGAAGATGGCGTGCCAGACCAAGCGGCAAAATTCGTGGCGTCCCCCCGACTGCCCAGCCCCCCAGACCGCCGAGGCTGCCTGAAAAAACATCGCGGCTTCTTCCGCGCCCGCCGCCGACTCCGCGCATACCGGTAAACCCGGGTTTGCCGCGCGCGCCGTCTGCCCTTCGGGCCTCGCCGGTTTCATCCAGTCGAATGATCACGTGGTGCAACACCGAGCGAGCACCGGGGCGCACCTCAAAGCCGGCCACCCACTTGTCCTCCTTCAGGTCGAGCGGGATAACGAAGTTACGGTAAATGTCCGGGCCATCCGCGGGCACGTTGAACGCCTTGGGCATGGTCACAACGAGATCCGGTTCGCCCAGCAGCCAGTCGCTTTCGAACTTTGGCGGCTCGGGCAGCTTGTCCGCCGGCCCCTCTGTCATGCCGGACTTGTGCCAGTTTTTTAATGTGGCCAACTCGACCTCGGTCAGGCGCCGTTCGTCTAGGAATTTGCCGTGCCCCTCCACCGGGTGCCATGGCGGCATGTAGCGATCCTCCGTCACCTTGGCGATGAGTCGGGCGCGTTTCTTGACGTTGTTGTAGTTGGTCAACTCGAACGGTGCCGCCTGCCCCGAGCGGTGGCACTCGGTACAGTTGTTGAAAATGATCGGGGCAACGTCCTCTGTAAATGTGGGCTTGGCCTTGGCCGCTGCGCTCGCCGTGGAGGGCAGCCCCGCCCATCCTGCCAGCGCCATGCCGGCAATAAGGAGTTTACTTGTCTTTATTTTTGTCATTGGAAAAATCGATGTAGCAGCCGACCGCCTCGGTCGTCCGCTTGGCCAGATGCTTGCCGGCGAGCAGGGCGTCAAGCGTGTCGCGCAGGTCGCGCTTGGTTGGCTTGAACCGTTTCTTACCAAACCCGGCATAGAGATTATCAATGCGCCCGCGGTAGACCAGACGTCCCTTGGGATCGAACACCGCCGCCTCCGGCGTGACCTCCGCCTCGGCCAGACGCGTGAGCTTGTGGTCGTGGTCCAGCACCACCGGTGCGCTCAACTTGTACTCGCCGGCGTGGGCGATGGCGGACTTGGCATCGGTGTCCTTGTCTGGATGCACCAAGTAAAGCGCCACACCCTTCTTGGCATACTCCTTGTGGATGCGGGTCAACTCCGGCGCGTAGACGTTCGACACCGGGCAGTCGCGCAGCATGAAAACGAGCACCACGGCTTTGGTCTTCTCCGACTTGTACGGGGCGTGTTGTTTGCCCTTTACGTCCGTGAGCAAGAGCTTGGCCTGCGGCTTGGCCGCAGCGACTGCGCTTGGCCAAGCGCAAAGCCCCGCCATCAGGGCGGTGATCCAAAGCAGTTGTCGGGCGGCTATCATCCCAAGCAAAAATCGTATCAATGATACGGCCAATCCAAGCGGCAGGTTACATGGTGGTTGGCATTGGTAACAAGCCGCGATTGCTAATCTCGCTTGCCTCGTAGGGCGGAACCTCTACCCTTTGGCGCATGGATTCTCTTTTTCGTATTCCTAAAGTACTTGTTGTTGCTGCACTTTCTCTCGCGGCGTTTTTTGGGCTAAGCGTTTCTATTCAGGCTGAGGATAAACCGGTATTCTCCAAGGTCACAGTGGATCTTGGGATTGTCGTCTCGGATCTGGATAAAGCGGCCAAATTCTATTCCGAGGTGATCGGATTGACCGAGGTCGGCGGGTTCAAGGTGCCCGGCGAGCGTACGGCGGAGTTTGGCCTGACGGATAACCAGCCGATAACCGTGCGTCGGTTTGTTTTGAATGACGGGAAAAACGGCTCCAGCCTAAAGATAATGGCCTTCCCCGATGCTCCCGGTAAGAAGACGGATCAAAAGTACATTCACTCCTCGCTGGGGTTCAGTTACCTCACGATCTTTGTGAACGACATGGACGCCGCCGTGGCACGCGCCAAGAAGGCCGGCGTGAAAATGCTGGGCAAAACGCCGTCGAAACTCGGCGGCAGCACTTATCTCACCGTCTATCGTGATCCGGACGGTAACTTCATCGAATTGATCGGCCCGATGAAGGAATAGCGCAGGCCAACCAACTATTTTCGGAAGCAGCAGACTATTTCTGCTGCTTCTTTTTTTGCTGGGCAGCCTTGCGCTTGGCCTGAGCCTCGGCGCGAATACGCTGCTGCTCGGCAACGTACTTGGCTACGAGCGACGGATCGTATTCGCCGCCGTACTCATCGCGCAGCGAGTCGCAGCGTTTGCGCATGCGCTTGAGCACCTTGGCGTACTCCGGATCGTTGGCCAGGTTTTTCAACTGATCCGGATCCTTACTCAGGTCGTGCAGGTACTCGTACTGTGGCTTTTGCTGGAAGTATCGGGCGTAGACATAGCGCCGACTGCGGACGCCTTCCCACTTGGGGATGGTGCCGTTTTCCATGAGGTGCTCGCAAAATGTGTCCCTGCGCCAGTCCTTCGGTTTTTCACCACTCATGATCGGGCGGAGGCTTCGGCCTTGATAATGACCGGGCAGTTTCACGCCGGCGTAGCCGAGGATGGTTGGGGCAATGTCGGTGTTGAGCGCCATCGGCTTGGCGACCTTGCCGCGACGGTTTTTATCGGCACGGGGATCGTAGATGATCAGCGGCACACGCAATGACTCCTCGTAGTGTGACCACTTGCCGGCGAAGCCGCGCTGCCCCTCGTAGTAGCCGTTGTCACCGGAGAAGATGATGATGGTGTTGTCGGCCACGCCGGCTTTTTCCAAGTGCTTGGCAACGCGGCCGATGACGCCGTCGATGCCGGTGATCATGCGGTAGTAGGCGCGGAGGTTCGTGGCGTATTTTTCCGGAGTATCCCAGCGCCAGAAAAAGCGGATGCGGTTCATCGACTCTTTCATGAACTCGGGATGGCTCTCAAAAATCTTTGGGTCGGACAGGCGCGGCGCCTTGATCGGGACGTCCTCGTACAGTCCGTCAACTGCCTTGGGCCAGGGGAAGTGTCCGATGCCGGGCCGTTTGTCGCCGTCCTCTGCGTGGGCGGCGTTAAAGCTCACGGAGAGACAAAACGGGCCATCTCCTTTTTGTTGGTTGATGAACTCGATCGCTCGGTCACCGGCTAGTTCGGTCTCATGGCGGAGTGAGCCGTCCGGCTGCTTTTTGAAAAAGGGCCCGCGACCGATCGGGTGAAAATAGTCAAACATCGCCTCACGATCCTGTTGCTGTACTTTGACACCGAATTTACCGATGAAGCCGGTCTTGTAGCCGGCCTTGCGCAGCAGCACCGGGTAGCTCGCTTGGCTGAACCGGCTGTCGATCGGGCGGGTGCGGAAGGTGAACTGATGGGTCCGCTCGTAGAGACCGGTGAGAATCGTGGCGCGGCTGGCGGCACAAATCGAGGTGGTCACGAACATATTGCTGAACCGGACGCCCTCCTTGGCCAAGCGGTCGAGGGTCGGCGTTTTCAAAAATGGATGACCGGCACTGCCAAGACGATCCCAGCGGTGGTCGTCGGACAGAAAGAAAATGATGTTGGGCTGTTTTTCCGCCTTGGCCAAGGGCTTGGCCGGGGCAAGCGCGAGGGCGGCCACGACGGCCATGAGCCATGATAGTGGAGTTTTCATGCGGGCGGGACTATACTGCCGGCCAAGCGCTTGGCCAAGCGCTTGGCCTGTTTTTAGGCGAAAATGGCCTGAAAACCGGAATTTTGGCCAAGCGCCCGTTTTCGTCAGTAAATCCGGCAAAAAAAGGCTAAAACGGTGGTTGACACGCTGGCTCCATTCTGGTTCTCTTCCCGCCCTTTTTGGAAATGTACGCTGTAGTTCAAACGGGAGGCAAACAATACAAGGTGACCGAGGGTGACACGATCGAGGTCAATCGCGTGAGCGGTGACGCCGGGAGTGCCCTGACGATCGACACCGTGTTGATGGTCAATCAGGACGGCTCCGTGAAGATCGGCTCCCCGACGATCGATGGCGCCAAGGTCGAGGCTGAGGTGGTCAAGCACACCCGCGGCCCGAAGCTCATCGTGTGGAAGATGAAACGCCGCAAGGGTTACCGCAACAAGAACGGTCACCGGCAGGATCTTTCCGTACTCAAAATTAACAAGATAAGCGCATAAGTCATGGCACATAAGAAAGGACAAGGCAGTTCCCGCAACGGTCGCGATAGTGAAAGCAAGCGTCTCGGCGTGAAGAAATTCGGCGGACAAGCCGTTATCGCCGGCAACATCCTCGTTCGCCAGCGCGGCACCAAGTTTACCCCCGGTCGCAACGTCGGCCTTGGTCGCGACTGGACGCTGTTCGCCCTGACTGACGGCCGTGTGCAGTTCGACAAAAATGGCCGCCGCGTGAACGTGGTGCAGGAAGAAGCAGTCGCTGCCAACTGAGCAGCCGCACGAAGAATTTCGAATGGCGGGGCACATGGCCTCGCCATTTTTGTTTTAAGCCACCCCGCAAACGGGGTTTTGTCACTCGATGTTCGTCGATACAGTCAAGGTTCAAGCCAGGGCCGGCAAGGGCGGCAACGGTTGCATCGCGTTTTCGCATGAACCGTTCAAGCCCAAGGGCGGGCCGTGCGGCGGCGACGGCGGCAAGGGTGGCGACGTGATCCTGCAGGCGGACCACGACATCAACAACCTCATCGCGCAGTACTACTCCCCGCACCTTCACGCCAAGGACGGTCGGCCCGGTGAGGGCAAGGGCAAGACTGGGCGCGGTGGCAAGAAGCTCATCGTCAAAGTGCCCTGCGGCACGCTCGTTTGGCAATTGCCCACACCCAAGCCGCCACCGGAGGAGGAGGACGTGGCTGTTCTTCGAAAAGCCGGAAGTGCTGAGGCGCTGGAGATCAATTTTGACGCACAACCGGAAGAGGATCCCAAGCCTGAACTGCTTGAGCCGGAGGTCATCGCGGATCTCACGGAGGACGGACAGCAGTTTGTCCTGTGTGCCGGTGGCCGCGGGGGGAAAGGCAACATGCATTTCACGAGTTCCGTGCGACAGGCTCCGCGTTTTGCGCAGGAAGGCGAGGACGGCGAAGAAGGCGTTTACCGGTTGGAGTTGCGGATGCTGGCGGAGATCGGACTGGTCGGCTATCCGAATGCCGGCAAATCCACCCTGCTCTCGGCGATCTCTTCCGCGAGACCGAAGATTGCTGCTTATCCGTTCACGACACTACACCCGAACATTGGGATTGTTGAGTTTGCCAACTACTCAAGGCTGACCGTCTGCGACATCCCGGGCATTATCGAAGGGGCGCACAACAACGTCGGGCTGGGCCATGCGTTTTTGAGGCACGTACTGCGTTGCCGTGTTCTTGTGTTGACGATCGACATGGCCGGGACGGACAACCGCGAACCGTGGGACGATTATCGCCAACTGTTGACCGAGCTGGAAATGTACAATCCTGAGTTGTTGAATCGTCCCCGGTTGGTTGCCGCCAACAAAATGGATGAGGAGCCGGCGAAGGAAAAACTTGAACAATTTCAAAACGAGGTCGGCCCGGTCGAGGTGGTGGAGATTTCCGCCGCGTTCGACATCGGCCTCGAGGATTTAAAAAATAAAATGCAGCAAATCGTCGCCGCACAACCTACTGATTAATACATGCTGAGAGCCGGAATCGTCGGATTGCCCAACGTGGGCAAATCCACCTTGTTCAACGCCGTCACCCGCACGAGAAAGGCGGAGTCGGCGAACTATCCCTTTTGCACCATCGACCCAAACGTGGGCGTAGTCAGCGTCCCCGACAAAAGACTGGATGAGCTGGCCGCAATCTCGAGTTCGCAGGAAATCATCCCCGCAGCGATGGAGTTCGTGGACATCGCTGGCTTGGTCAAGGGCGCCTCGGCCGGGGAAGGGCTCGGCAATCAGTTCCTGAGCCACATCCGGGAGGTCGATGCCATCGTCCATGTAGTGCGCTGTTTTGAGGACAGCGACATTCATCATGTTGAGGGGAGCATCGATCCGATCCGCGACATCGAGACAATCGCGACGGAATTGATCGTGGCCGACCTCGACGCCGTGCAGCGCCGGCGCGACAAACTCAACAAGGAAGCCAAGCGCGGCAGCAAGGAGGCGGCTGCGTTGATGGAAATCATAGCAAAGGTTGAGCCGCATCTCGGCGAGGGCAAGCCGGCGATTACCTGCGAACTCACGTCCGACGAGGCCGCTTTGGCCAAGCAGCTGTATTTGCTTTCCGGCAAGCCGACACTATTCGCTGCCAACGTGAAGGACTCCGAACTGGCCGAAGCGGAAAACAACCCGTACGTGGCCAAGGTGCGTGAGTATGCCGCCGAGCATCACGGCTGTGAGACAGTCGTGATCAGTGCGCAGATTGAGAGCGAATTGATAGACTTGTCTGACGAGGAAGCCGGCGAATTTCTCTCCGAAATGGGTGTCAGGGAAAGCGGAGTCGGGCAGTTGATCCAAAAATCGTACTCGCTGCTTGGCCTGCAGACTTATTTTACGACAGGCGAAAAAGAGACGCGCGCCTGGACGATTCGTATTGGTGACACGGCACCCAAGGCAGCAGGCGTGATTCACGGTGATTTTGAGCGGGGTTTCATCAAGGCGGAGACGGTAGCCTACACCGACCTGATCGAGTGCGGCTCGATTGCTGCTGCCCGGGATCGTGGCTTGTACCGGATGGAAGGCAAGGAGTACGTCGTACAGGAAGGCGACGTGATGCTTTTTAAATTCAACGTGTGACAGGAGGCCAAGCGCTTGGCCAAGCGATGAGCAACAGACGATTGGTATATTTGGACAACAACGCCACGACCCGGGTCGCCCCCGAGGTCGTCGAGGCGATGTTGCCCTGCCTCACAGAGCATTGGGGCAACCCGTCCAGCGCCTATTCGCTTGCCTCCGAACCGGCACGGCTCATCGAGGAGGCGCGCGAGCGTGTCGCAGGGCTGATCGGGGCCAACCCTCGCAACATCGTTTTCACCAGTTGCGGAACCGAGAGCAACAACGCGGCGATACAAGGTGCGCTCCTTGCAAACCCAACCAAGCGGCATGTAATTACGACTGCGGTCGAGCATTCGGCCAACATCAAGTTCGGTCGGCACCTAGAGAAACGCGGCTACGAGGTGACCTATTTGCCGGTCGATCTCGACGGGGCTATCGACCTCTGCGATTTGCAGGCTGCCCTCCGGCCGGACACCGCCATCGTCTCCATCATGTGGGCAAACAATGAGACCGGGGTGGTGTTCCCGGTTGAGGAACTCGCGGCAATCTGCAGAAGCCATGGGGTGTTGTTTCATTCGGATGCGGTGCAGGTTGCCGGCAAACTGCCGATCGATGTGAAGGGATTCGGTATCGATTTCCTTTCTCTCTCGGCTCACAAGTTGCGCGCACCCAAGGGCGTGGGAATGCTTTACGTGGGCAGTGGAGTTCCGTTTCAGCCGTATATCATCGGTGGAGGACAGGAACGAGGTCTTCGCGGTGGGACGGAAAACGTCGCCAATATCGTTGCGTTTGGCAGGGCGGCCGAGCTGGCGTTGAGTCACTTGAATGATGAAAACACGCGAGTCCGGGCGCTGCGCGACAATCTGGAGAACGGAATTTTCAAGACGATCAAGGGATCCGTCCGCAACGGCGGTAGTGAGCCCCGATTGCCGAACACGACGAACATCGGCTTCGACGGCGTCGAGGCCGAGGCCGCCCTGCTGTTGCTGGATCGCGAAGGGATCTGTGCCTCGAGCGGCTCGGCCTGCACCACCGGTTCTATCGAGCCGTCCCATGTGCTGGCAGCGATGAACGTTCCGCTCTCCCGGTCGAAGGGTTCGCTTCGTTTCAGTCTCGGTATCGAAAACACCGGGGAGGACGTCGACCTGTTGCTGGAGAAACTTCCGCCGATCATTGAGCGGCTCCGGGACGCCTCGCCTGAAGCGCTTGGCCAAGCGGGCGAACCGCTGGCTGCGTTGGATTAACCCAGCTCTTCGATGGTGGCCTTCATCGCCTCTTCGTTTTCCTGCATTCGCTCCACCAGCCTGAATTGAACCCGGGCGCGGTCGAGGTTTTGCCCCTCCCGGTGTACGCGAAAGTACGTGTCGCCATTCAGGTGATCGGTGAGAAAGCGCATACCCAACTGGAATGTGATCACCTTTCCGGCTTGCGCGAGATAACCTTTCTCCGCAGCGCTTAAGAATTCGTTGGCTTCGCTCAGGTAGCCCTTGGCCAATGCATCAAAGAAGTCCATTCGCATCGTCACCTTTTCGAGATCGCGCTCGTCCTCGTCTGCCGGGCTGGTCAGGGTCCGCACCATGTCGCCAAAGTCGTAGTGGATGAGCCCGGGCATCACGGTGTCGAGATCGACGATGCACATCACCTCGCCGGAGTCCTGATCCAGTAACACGTTATCGATCTTGGTGTCGTTGTGAGTGATTCGTTGCGGAAGCTCCCCCTTGGCCTGTGCATCGGCAAAAATATGAACGATCTCCCTGTTTGCTCGGCAGAATTCGATTTCCGGCAGGGTTGCTGAGGCGCGTTTTTGTTTGTCTTCCGCTATGGCTTTTTCCAGCGCTTCAAAGCGAAGCAGTCCGTTGTGAAACTGCGGGATGGTTTCCTGAACGCGCTCCGTCGGCAGATCGGCGAGGCGTTTTTGAAACAGCCCAAAGGCCTTTCCCACCTGCTCGGCCTGTGCCGGCTTCTCAGCAACGTGGCTGGATTTGACGCGCTCAATGAACACATAGGCACGCCAGTAATTACCGGCGCTGTCCATGTAATACGACGCCCCTCCCCGCGTGGGAACCAGCGTCATCGTGCGGCGGGTCAGGTCGGCTGAGCTTTCTGCAGCGATTTTCTTTCGTAGATGCTGGGTGGTCTCCTTGACGTTTTGCATCACCACCGCTGGTTGTTGAAAAACATGGTGGTTGATGCGCTGAAGTATGTACCGTATCGGGCTACCTCCCTGCCGGCAATTAATGATGTAAGTGTCGTTGATGTGCCCCTTGGTCCAGACGTATCCCTCCACGTATTCCGCCACGATTTGAAACTGGCCGACCAGTTTCTCAAGGTTGTACCCGTTTACCTCACTCACGTCCCCGTTGATTCGTCTGTTTTGGCGACCAGTTCAAGCGGTTTTTTTCCGCTTGGCCAAGCGCTTGGCCAAGTTCAGGAGCAGCCGAGACTCTCACCGCAGTTGAGGCACTTGAAACAGGCACCGTTGCGCACTGTGACGTTGCCGCAGGTGGGGCAGGTCGGTGCATCCTCCATGAAGTGCGCCACGGACTGGCTGATCGCCGAGCCTTCATGCGAATGCTCGTGCGCCTGAGTGGATGCATGTGCGATGGATTCTCCGTCGCTGCCAGCCACCGGCAGTTCCACCACCGGCTTGTTGAGTCGCTTGGCTTGTTGCTCCTGCAGCCCAGGGATGTTCAATTCCTGCTGGCCGGATCCGTTGCCCCGTGATTTTTCAATGAAACCGGGGATGAATTGTGACCCCATCCAACGGAAGACATAGTCGATGATCGACGACGCGCGTCCGATCTGTGGGTTTTTCGTGAAGCCTGACGGCTCGAAACGCTGGTGGCTGAACTTGCGCACAAGTGCATCGAGCGGCACACCGTACTGTAGCGAGATGCTGGTCAATGCTGCCACGCTGTCCATCAGGCCGCCGATGGTGGATCCTTCCTTGGCCATGGTGATGAACATTTCGCCGGGGGTTCCATCCTCAAACAAGCCGATGGTGAGGTATCCTTCATGGCCTGCGATGTCGAACTTGTGAGTGACCGCCGTTCGTGTCTCGGGGAGTCGTCGCCGGAGAGGTTGGTCGATCTGCTTTTGCAGACCGACCAACTGTTCCTCCAGCTCCTGAATCCGCTCGTCCACCGCCGGTGCGGAATCCTCTTCGGTTCCCTCTCCGGTTTTTGCAGTGTTGAGCGGCTGGGATCGCTTCGATCCGTCACGATAAATTGCGACGCATTTCAGCCCCAGTTTCCACGCCTGTACATAGGCGTCGGTGATGTCCTCCACCGTGCATTCCCTTGGCAGGTTGACGGTTTTGGATATCGCGCCGCTGATGAACGGCTGGGCAGCGGCCATCATCTTGAGATGTGCCATGTA
>CAJXAU010000006.1 GCA_913050205.1 uncultured Verrucomicrobiota bacterium | reverse complement strand
AGCAGGTCAACCAGGCGTTTACCTCGGAGAAAAAATCGAGCTTCAAGCAGGTGGTCATGGTGGAGTTTCCACGCAAGGGCCTTTTCTCGGTGGGCTTTGTGACTGCCGAACAGGTGAAGACCGACGAAGGCGAAAGCATCATCAGCATCTTTGTGCCGACCACGCCGAACCCGACCACCGGCTTCCTGTTGGTGTTGCCGGAGAGCAAGGTGACATTGCTCGACATGTCGGTGGCTGACGGCATCAAGTACATTGTCAGTCTTGGTGCAGTGCCACCAGAGAATGCCGGGGGGATTCAGGCCGCCTTCAAGGCTGAGGTCGAGCGGTTGCTGGCAAAAGATGGATGAGAGAACGACCGGTCTAGTCCTTCGTCTTTTTCCCCTCACGGAAACCAGCCTCGTTGTCCACTGGCTTAGTCCCGACATGGGCCGCATTGGTACTGTGGCCAAGGGTGCACGTCGGCCCAAGTCCGCCTTTCAGGGCAAACTCGATCTGTTTCATGTTGCGGAGTTTAGTTTCCGGCGCAGCCGCCGGTCGGAGTTGCACACGCTGCGCGAGGTGGCACTTAAGGAGACGTTTCCCAAGTTGCGTACCGATGTCGAGTTGCTCGATTGCCTCGCTCGGGCCACTCGCTTGATCACCCGCGCGACCGAGGAGCAGACGCCGTTGCCCGGCGAGTACGCCCTGTTACTCGAGTTGGTGCGGCGGCTGAATGACGGCGGGGCAGGGGTGTTTTGGCGAACGGTGTTTGAGGTGAAACTTCTTTCCATTCAGGGCCTTGCCCCGGACTGGGAACAGAGCGGATTGGATCTTGGCAGCCGGGCCGTGGCTGCGAAAATGACCGGATCCGATTGGGAGAGCCTGGCCAAACTCAAGCCAAGCACGATGCAGATGGATCGCTTGGCCAAGTTCGTTGAGCGATTTATCCAGCGTCACATTGGCAGAGTAACCGGGCCAAAACACGGCTGACCCTTGCCAGCGCTTGGCCAAGCGGGCAAGGTGCGGCCGCTTCATGATTCGATTGGGCATCATCCTGTTTTGCATCAGCCTGACGCCGGGCCAACTGCTTGGCCAAGAGCCGGTCAGTTTTGTCCGCGACATCGCCCCGGTGTTGGTGAAGCAATGCCAGGGCTGCCACGGGCCCAAGAAGGTGAAGGGAGGCTATCGCGTCGATACGTTCTCACACCTGCTGAAGGCCGGAAAAAGCGACGCCCCGGCGATCGTTGTTGGAAGGCCGACGGAGAGCGAATTGTTCCTGCGACTCACGACGAAAGACGAGGACGATCTGATGCCGCAGGACGGCGACCCGTTGCCAGCAAAACAGATTGCGCTGGTGAAACGCTGGATCGCGGGAGGTGCCGCGTTTGACGGCGAATCAAAAGAGGCGGCATTGGCCGGGTTGCTGCAGCCGATCGTGCACCCACCCGCGCCGGAAGTGTACCCGTCGGCCGTGCCGGTGACGGCGATCGAGTTTGGTGTGAAAGGAGAGCGACTGTTCGCCAGCGGCTACCGGGAGGTTACGATTTGGAACACAAAAACAGGCGAGTTGGCTGGTCGGTTGGGCAACGTTGCCGAGCGCGTGTACGACTTGTCTGTTTCGCCCGATGGCAAACTGTTGGCAGTGGCCAGCGGCCAGCCCGGGAGACTGGGGGAGGTGCGGCTGTTCGAGTTGCCCACGGGTAAATTGCGATCCGTGCCGGTCACGACAGCCGATGTCGTTTTCGCAGTCGCATTCAGCAACGACGGTAAACGTCTGGCTGCCGGCAGCGCGGATAATAAGCTGCGCCTAGTAGGCGTCGAGTCCGGCACGGTGACGAACGAACTCGGCAGTCACTCCGATTGGGTCAACGATGTGGCGTGGAATGCTGATGATTCCCGCTTGGTCACTGCGAGTAGGGACAAGACAGCGAAGGTGTTTGATGCTCAGACCGGCGAACGGATCGTGAGCTATCTCGGGCACCAGAACTACGTTCGCGGCGCGTTGTTCCACGAAAACGGAAAGGAGATTTCTTCCATCGGCGACGACCAAAAACTGCACCACTGGAAAATCGAGGGACCGAAAAAGGTGAATGACTCATCCTCCAGCCGCGGCACGGCGCTGGCGGTTGCGCGGTTGGGTACCGAAGTGTTGGTCGCTGGCGACGACCATTCTGTCAGGGCGTTCAACATCAACATCAAAGACGAGAGCCGCAAATGGAACGGGCATCGGGAGGCGGTTTTAGCGGTCACCGCGTCGCCCGTCACCCGTCAGGCAGCGAGTGGTGCTTACGACGGCGAAATTATTTTGTGGAATATCGAGGACGGGAGCATCGTTCGTCGATTCCAAGCAACTCCCGGAGGCAAAACCATTCGCGCAGCAGAATAAGCCTTCGATCCGTTCTCTATATCAGCCTTCGCCCCCTCCCCCCACCGAGTGGGGGGAGTAGTAATGCCTAATTCTCAAAAGTGATTTCGTCATTCATCAGGCCAATACGAATATGGTCGCCGGGCTTGAATTCGCCATCGAGTAACTGCGTGGCGAGAGGGTTAAGCAGTTGCTCCTGTACGGTACGTTTGAGTGGACGGGCGCCAAACTGCGGATCATAGCCGGCCTTGGCCAAGTGGTGCTTTGCATCGTCGCTGATCTCCATCGTTAATTGCTGGTTGGCCAAGCGCTTGGCCACGGCCTTGAGCTGAATATCGACGATCACCCCCAATTGCTCCTCGTCGAGGCTGTGGAAGATGATCGTGTCATCGATTCGGTTGATGAACTCCGGCCGGAAGTGAGCCTTCATTTCGTCGGAGACTTTTTGCTCCATGTCCAGCCGGTCCGAGTCGCTCGTTTTTCCGTCGAGGAAATAATCCTGAATAATGTGCGAGCCGATGTTGCTGGTCATGATGACGATCGTGTTGCGAAAATCGACCGTGCGCCCCTGACCATCCGTGAGCCGGCCGTCGTCGAGTACCTGCAGGAACACGTTGAAGACGTCCGGGTGCGCCTTCTCGATTTCGTCGAACAACACCACGCTGTACGGCTTGCGGCGGACGGCCTCGCTGAGCTGGCCGCCTTCCTCGTGGCCAACGTAGCCCGGCGGGGCACCGATCAGCCGCGCCACGGTGTGTTTCTCCATGTACTCGCTCATGTCGATGCGAACCATCGCGGTTTCGTCGTCGAACAAAAACTCGGCCAATGACCTCGCCAGCTCGGTTTTGCCGACGCCAGTCGGCCCCATGAAAACGAACGAACCGATTGGCCGGTCAGGATCCTGCAGGCCACTTCGGGCGCGCCGCACGGCATCGGACACGGCCGTGATGGCCTCCTTTTGGCCAACGACCCGCTCGCTAATACGATCCTCCATGTGGACGAGTTTTTGTCGTTCGCCCTCGAGCATCTTGGAGACAGGAATCCCAGTCCATGAGGCAACCACAGCGGCGATATCCTCGTCGGTGACTTCCTCCTTTAACAACCTCTTGTTTTCCTCGGCTTCGTTGAGGGTCTGCTGCATCTCAGCCAGTTTTTTTTCCAGCTCAGGAATCGTCTCGTAACGAATCTGTGCAGCGGCATTCAGGTCGCCCTCACGCTCGGCCTTTTCCTGATCACGATGCGCTTCCTCGAGCTGGCTGTTGACGATGCTGACCGCGTTGATCGATGCCTTCTCGTCCTGCCAGCGGGCCTTCAACTCGTCCGACTGTTCCTTTAGGTTCGCGAGGTTTTCCTCGAGCTTGGCCAAGCGCTCGCGGCTGGCTTCGTCCTTTTCCTTTTTCAACGCTGTGCGCTCGATCTCGAGCTGCATGACTTGCCGCTCAAGCTGGTCGATCTCGGTCGGCATGGAGTCCAATTCCATCCGCAGTCGCGAGGCGGCTTCGTCGATGAGGTCGATGGCCTTGTCAGGCAAAAAACGGTCGGTGATGTATCGGTCGGAAAGGGTGGCGGCGGACACCAGCGCGGTGTCCTGGATTCGGATCCCGTGGTGTACCTCGTAGCGTTCCTTGAGTCCGCGCAGGATGGCGATCGATGCCTCGACGCTTGGCTCATCGACGGTGACCGGCTGGAAGCGTCGTTCCAGCGCGGGATCCTTCTCGATGTACTTGCGGTATTCATCGAGGGTAGTGGCGCCAACACAACGGAGTTCGCCCCGGGCGAGCTGGGGCTTGAGCATGTTGGCGGCATCGGTTGCGCCCTCGGCTGCGCCGGCCCCGACAAGCGTGTGCAGCTCGTCGATGAACAGTATAATTTGCCCATCGCTGGAAGTGACCTCCTTGATGAATGCCTTGAGGCGGTCCTCGAATTCTCCGCGGTACTTCGCCCCGGCAATCATTGCACTCAGATCCATCGCGATAAGCGTCTTGTCCTTGAGCGACTCAGGAACGTCGCCGCTGACGATGCGTCGGGCCAGACCCTCGGCGATGGCAGTTTTGCCGACTCCCGGTTCACCAATGAGCACCGGGTTGTTTTTTGTGCGCCGACTGAGGACCTGCATCACGCGGCGTATCTCGTCGTCGCGACCAATGATCGGGTCAATCTTGCCCTGCTTGGCCAAGGCGGTGAGATCGCGTCCGTATTTCTCGAGCGCTTGAAATTTATCCTCCGGGTTGACGTCGGTGACGCGCTGGTTGCCGCGGACTTGGCCAAGCGCATCGAGCAGGCTCTTCCGCTCCAGTTGGTGCGTCTTGAAAACGCGGCCAAGTGCATTGCCGCCCTTGGCCAACAAACCGAGCAGCAGATGTTCCGTGCTGATGAATTCATCGCCAAGCGAGGTGGCCTCGGTCTGTGCGGCGTCCACTGCCTGTTTCAACTCGGGGCTCAGATAAAGGTCGGCTGAGCTGGTTCCCTGCACCTTGGCCAAGCGCCCGATCTCGGCCTCGAGATCGGATTGAAAACCGGCCAGATCCACGCCGGAGCGCTGCAGTAGGGTGGGGATTATCCCGTCCTGCTGCTGGGCCAGTGCCAACGCCAAGTGCTCACCATCCACCTGCTGTTGCGAGTGTTGGTGTGCCAGTTCCTGCGCTGCCTGCAGCGCTTCCTGTGATTTGGTTGTCAGTTTGTCCAATCGCATAATTAATCGGCCAACGGATGCCGTTGGCACTTATTACGGTGTACTTATAGCATAAAAAAGGCGGTATTGGGAAAGAAAAAATGAGCTTTTTTTTCGTGGGTGAAAACAAAAAAAAGCCGGGCGTGCTGCCCGGCTAAAAAATCATTTACCGAATGCGTTATCGGCGCTCGGTCAGGCCGCCGGGGATGCCATGCTCCCAGGGGCGTTGTTTGTTCCACGGTTGCGCGGACTTGTTCTCGGGATCCGGGCTGAAGCACCCGCTGGCCAGTCCCAAAACAAACGTAGCCATTAGGAGGGCACCGATGGAACGAATCGTTTTGAGAGTGGTCATGATTAAAAATTAGTTGCGCTCGGAGAACACGTAGTCGCCGGTCTGAATGTCTCCGGTTTTGTAGTCCGGCATAATGTTGGCGATGCTGCGGTTCTTTTCGACGCTCAGGATGCGGAGGCGACCCACCAGTTGGGCTTCGGCCCCGGCTCCGCGTCCAACGAGCACTTCGCCGTGTTCGCGTACGCCCTGGTCTTCGCCGACGTCCAGCACGACGAAGTCGTACTGGGAATCCACCGCAGTCACTTTTCCGGCTAAGTCTGTAGGGAGAGCCACTTTCACCGAGGTGCCAGTGTAGCGGGAAAGCTCGACGCTCAACTTCTCGATGCGGCCGAGAAGGATGCTGTTTTCTGCAACGAAATTGTCTCGCTCATTGGTGACGGAATCCAGCGTGGCCAGGCGTTGCTTGATGGAGTCCCGGGTACCGTACTCCATCTCAAACTGTCTCCAGCGCTCGCTGGTTTGGCGGGATTCGACGAGGTCGGCGGTGGCCTGAGTCAGGTTTTTCTCGTGCTCATTGGCGCGCTGAGTCTGTCGGGCAACCTCCTGCTGGAGTGTGCCGATCGAGTCCTGCAACCTAGAGGCTCTCGCGGTGGCTGCATCGGCTTTGTCCTTAAAGTCATCCCTTTCCTTTTCCGCTTTGGTTTGTGCTGCTAAAGCATCGTCGCGTTCAGTTGTTCGCGTGCCCAAATCCTCGGTCAATTGATCGATCTTGGTGCTGACGTTGTTGAACGCAATCCAACCTGCGCCTCCGAGGGCGAATAAAGTAACAAAAAGTAGTAGGCGAACCATGTGTTAAGTTCCTAAAAGGGCGCGAAGCCTATCGCTGCACTGAGGCGAAGTCAATGGCCAGATTTGCGAAAAAATCGCTTTTTTTCGGGCATTCCGGCTCACAGCCAAAGGAATTCGGAACTGGCTTTGGCTTGAAGCCGCTGATTGCCGGTGACCATGCGCTCGGCCATGACGCGTCCCAGCGCGAACAGGAACTCCGAGGCCAGCAACGGCTCCGTCTTGATCATGTTTCGGAATTGCTCGTGGGACATGAAAAGAAGGGTGCAGTGACTCAGAGCGATGACATCTGCCGAGCGGGGCGTCTGGCTGAACATGGCCACTTCTCCTATAAAGCTGCCGGCCGATACGTCGGCCAGAGTCGTGTCCTTCCCGCCGGCGACGATGCGTACGCGGGTATCACCGGCCAGAATCATGTACAACCCGTCACCGGGGCTGTCTTTTTTCATGACGATCCCGCCTTCCTCGATCTCCATGATGCTGCAGTGGCGGATGAATTGTTCCAGTTCTGGCTGGCCAAACTTTGCCAAGGCATCGAATTGACGGAGATCTTCCACGGTAATGGAGCCTTCCGCTTGGCCAAGCTCGACGGCGGTGGGCAGGGGAGCAGTACTGACGTGGTACTTGGCAAGGGCATCGCCCAGCGCGGGGAGGGTCTTGGCCGGTTTCCAGCTATTGATGCCCTCGGCGAACACCCACGTTTCCGGGGTCACACGGCCATCGGCCACCCATTCCAGCAGCAAGTCCAGATCCACCGGGCCGTATACCATATTGTCGCTGGCCCATACCTTGTATTGAATTTCCCCAGAGTCGTTTGACATGCGCAGAATGTGCCCTTGGCCAAGCGCGTTGGCGAGGAAAACCGGTCACTGCCCGGGCTTGGGCTGGCGGAGGTTGTTGTAGAGAATCATCACCGCTGGGCCACGCTGCTCCCAAGTCTTGATGAGAAACTCCGGCACGTGAATGGCCTTGTCCGGGCCGTAGGTGTAGTTGCCCAACGCAAGATCGATGTCTCCGTCGCCATCCACGTCCCCGGCGTCCATTGTCAGCCAGCGGCCGCTGATGCAGGTACGAAAGGTGTTTGGCTTGAACTGGCCATCGTCGTTTTCAAAATAAACAAAACTCTCGCGTGGCGTTGTTTTGTAGTTGGGAAAATAAGACACGGCGGCGATGTCCGTGTCGCCGTCCCCGTCGTAATCACGTGCCAGCGCCTTGAACGCGCCGTTGAGGGGCAGCGAGAGGCTCTGCTCAAACTTCAATCCGCCGCGATTCAGGTACACACGGATACCGTGATAATGCTTCGGCGGCGAGGGGTATTCGCCGTTGTCGCCGCTGGTGACGACGAAATCCGGCCTGCCATCCCGATTGAAGTCGGTCAATTCAAACGACGAGTGGCCCATCAGCGGGTGTTCCTGAAAAATCGTTCGCGGCTCAAAGGCGCCCTTGCCATCATTAAGAAACACGTACATCGCTTCGACCTCCTGGGCAACCAACGCGGCGATATCCGGATGGCCATCGTCGTTGAAATCATGCACCGCTGTACTGAGCGTGCCGGAACGCGGCAGGATGGCGTGCTCCTTGAGCTGCCCTCCCTCGCTCCGCTCGAACCACGACAGCCGGCCGATGTTGTGTCCGTACATGCTCACGATCAGGTCGGTCTCACCGTCGGCATTGAGGTCCGCGAAGTTGGTGTGCGTGGGGCGGGGGATACCGGACAACAGCGTCCCGGTTCGGACGAGACGCCCGTTGTTCCGCCGCACGAGTGCCAGCTCGCCGCGCGGGATGTCCGACGGCGAAAACGTCCCGATCATCGTCAGGAAAAAAGCCCCGCCGTTTTCCTCAAAGCCGACCGGGACGTTTCCGACCTTCAGAGACTCGACCCGGTTGCCGTTCGCATCGAGGATGTCGAGGTACTGGTTGAGCCCATCGGAGTGGATGATTTGGCGCCGCTGCTCGTCGATACGCACCATGTTCACCGCCCCGACCTTCCGGCGGAAGCGGCTTGGTCTGGCGGTGAACTGCGAGAGTTTCAGCCCGATGGGGGCCACCGGTTTTTGCGCCACCGGCTGGGCGGGCGCCTTGGCCTGATAGTATGCCGCGATTGCGTGATAGTCGGCCTGCGAGAGGATGGGTTCCTTTGGGAAGCGTCCACTTTTCCACAGGGCATCGGCCTCCGGGTGCCGGTTGATGCTCTCTGGCGAGAGGCCCATGCGGATCGCCATGCGTGGCATCACCTGGTTGCCCCAAGTTTTTTTGTCAAGCAAGGCCGGTTCGGGGAACAAGTGGCAGGCGGCGCAGTGCTGCCGCGCCAATGCCTCGGCTCGCTTTAGATCCACCGGCGGTGCGTCCGCTTGGCCAAGCGAGGCAGTCTCCTGCCACAGGAGGGTGGCAAGAATAGCAGGCAGCAAAAACGGGCGGTCGAGCACAGGGCCATTAAGCCTGCTTGGCCAAGCGGGGAGCAAGCGTGAAAAAGAAACACCGCTTGGCCAAGCCGCCGCCGTGGCCATCAGGTCTGTTTTGGGACGATGGTTTTTTTCTCAAAATTCTCCACAAGGAATCGTTTGCCTTTTTGGATGACCGCGTGCCCCTCTGCCTCGAGCTTCTTCCGGATGGCCTCGATGCCGCCGGGGTATTTCGGGTTGATCTGTCCGTCGCTCTTGAGTGTGCGCCAGTACGGGGTGATGCGTTTGCGCCCCTGCTGCGCCAATTCGTCCGCAGCGTGGGCGGCGATCCACGAGAAAATGCCGGTCGTAATTGGGCAGGTAAAGTCCGTCTTGTGTTTGCGGGCGAGCGCAGTGCGAAGCTCGTTGATAGTGGTCAGCTTGCCCTTGGGCACTTTTTTCATTAGCGCATCAACCTCAAGCGGAGCGGGGATGACGAACCGACCCTCGCCGAATTTTTTTGAAAACTTGCCGTCGCCGCTGTCGCCGTACTTAGGCAAATCCTTGGAATCGTGGAGTTTAGCATTCCAATTAATACTCACGCGCTTGACCGCCTTAACACAAACAGCGTGTCGCAGACCACTGGAATTGCAACCCCAAGTTGAATTTACAACTTGCCCCGGTTTGGGCCGAACCCTAGTCTCTCCCCCCAAACAATGAATGTGAGTAAATCAACCACAGGGAAAAAGCGCGGCTTTACGCTGATCGAGCTGCTGGTCGTGATCGCCATTATCGCGATCCTTGCGAGTCTATTGCTTCCAGCTCTGGCCAGAGCCAAGGCCAAGGGCGTCCAGACGGTCTGCCTCAACAACCTCAGGCAGTGGGGATTGGTGTGGCAGTACTACACCGACGAAAACGACGGCTTCTTCAGCAAGGGCATTGACGTGAAAAACATGAGCGGCTGGTGGCGCGGCGAGTGGGTGGCTTCTCTTGAAAAATTCTGGCGCAAACAGGATATCCTGCTTTGTCCCGCGGCCAAGTTGGCCCGAAGCACTGAAGGCCCCAAGTACCTCCTCAAGCCGGTGGACAAGTATAAGGCAGATAGTTGGTCAGCCATCGGGAGCTACAATGCATCGTTTAAGCACGGGCGGATCAACGGCCAAAACATCCCGACCCGTGCGAGCTATGGAAACAACAACTGGCTTTATAACGCACCAAGAAACATTCAGGGGCGACCTAAGGATTGGCACTGGCGAACCATAAACCCGTCCGGGCATGACTTGAATTCCGTCCCGATGTTCATGGACATGATGTGGCGTGGCGGTGGCCCAATGAGGAGTCGCATGGCACCACCCCAATTCAATGGAGAGTGGAGTGGGTACAATCAGGAGATGAAGCATTTCGCCATGGATCGCCATAGCGGCGGTATTCAGGGAGTATTCATGGATCACTCCGCGCGCCATGTCCCGATCAAGAAATTGTGGAAGCTGCACTGGCACCGTAACTGGGCCAAAGACTACGGTAGCTGGAAGCCGGCTTGGCCAAGTTGGATGGCCGGTTTTGCGGAGCACTAAGCCGACGCGGATCAATACTTTCGAGCCCGGACTGCAGTCCGGGCTTTTTTTTGCACTTGGCCAAGCGCTTGCCTTGGTCGGTCTTGTGCGTTTCAATCCGCCGAGCAAGTCCGTAACTAATGAGTACTACAAATATTTCTCGCAGAGGTCTGATCAAGGCAGCGGCAACTAGTGCAGTGGTGGCATCCACCGCAGTGACCGGATGTGCCCAGCTGCCCCGTGGAGGTGCTGCCAAGGGCTACAAGATCAAAAACAAACGCATCCGCCAGTCGATTATGGGCTGGACGTTCAACCCCATGCCGACGGAGGAACTCATCGCTGCCTGCGCCGACATCGGCCTGACCGGCATCGAGGGCATCGGGCGGCAGTTTTACCCGGCCGCACGCAAGGCAGGATTGGAGATTTCGCTGGTCGGCAGCCATGGTTTTGCCAAGGGGCCGAACGACCCCAAGAACCACAAGATGGTGGTCGAGAAACTCATCGACGGCATCAACGTGGCCAAGGATGTCGGGGCCAAGCGCGTCATCACTTTTGTCGGGATGGAAGACCCGAACATCGACCGTGACACAGCCAACGCCAACTGCGTCAAGGCGTGGAAGGAAGTGGTCGGTCATGCGGAGAAAAACGGCATCACACTCTGTCTCGAGCATCTCAACTCGGTCGATGACAGCCACCCGATGAAGGGGCATCCCGGCTATCAGGGGGACAAACTCGACTTTTGCATCGAGGCCATCAAGAAAGTCGGCTCACCGAATCTCAAATTGTTGTTCGACGTTTACCATGTGCAGATCATGCACGGCGACATCATCCGCAACATCGGTAAACTCAAGGATTACATCGGCCATTATCACACTGCCGGCAACCCGGGACGGGCCGAGTTGGATGACACACAGGAGATTAATTACCCGGCTGTAATGCGTGCCATCCTCGAGACCGGCTTTGATGGATTCGTTGCGCAGGAATTCATCCCGACGTGGGACGACAAGATCGCCGCCCTACGCCATGCTGCCGAAGTCTGCGACGTTTAGCCCAGAGCAGAGGTAGGGACGGCTGTCCCAGCCGTCCTCGACGAACTTGAAAAGGCCGGCTCGGAGAGCCAGCCCCACCTACTGTGGGCGTTCCGACCTTTCCCTCGCGGTGGGTTTTCTTTAGCCTTCGCGCGCGTGCGGTTTATTCGAGACATACATGCTGAAAAGGAGGCGACGGAAAAGCCAACCATCTCTTTTGAGTTTTTTCCGTTCAAGACTCCGGAGGGCGAGGCCACGTTTTTTGGCAAAACCCTGCCGGCGCTGATGTCGGCCAAGCCGGACTACGCCTCGGTCACCTACGGCGCAGGCGGCAGTACCCGTGAAAAAACTCTCGATATCGTCGAGCAGATTCAGAACGACTTTAGCCTCACCACCATGGCGCATCTCACCTGCATCAAGCACACACAGACAGAGATCGACGCCATCCTCGACGAAGCCAACAATCGCGGAATCCAAAACATCCTCGCGTTGCGCGGTGACCCGCCTCCGGGGGAGGACTGGTCGCAGACCGAGGGTGGCTTCGAGTTTGCCTCCGAGTTGGTGACACATATTCGGGGTCGAGGCGATTTTGGGGTGGCCGTGGCCGGTTTTCCCGAAGGACACATTGATTGCAGCGAAGGCCGGGAGGCCGACTGGCAGCACCTCGTTCGAAAAATCAGCTGCGGTGCCGACATGGTCATCACCCAAATGTTTTTCGACAATGCCGACTATTTTCAACTGGCCGATTACCTTCGCGAAGCCGGTGTGAAGGCACCTCTTTTTCCCGGGATCATCCCGGTGGCCAACGCCGGGCAGATCAAAAAATTCAGCGCCATGTGTGGGGCCAGACTTCCCGATGCATTCGCAGCGAGGCTGGATGAACTGGGCGATGATGCCGAGGCCGTTCGCGAGTACGGCATCGAGTACGCCACGGCGCAGTGCCGAGAGTTGCTCGATCGCGGGGCGCCCGGTCTGCACTTTTACACCCTCAACAAAAGCAGGGCCGTGTTGAGGATTCTCGGCAATCTCGGCCTGGCCTGACGTACGACGCGGCATGAAAGTCTGGAGTCTGCCAATCCTGACCGCGGCGCTCGCTTGGCCAAGCGCTTGGCCAAGCGCGGAGGATGCCCCGGTGTTGGAGGACGGCTTGGCCGTCATATTTCAGTCCGCCGCCGGGGGGGCGGCAGACCACACCGTGCGCCCACATTTCATGCTGTACGTGCCGGAAGGTCGGGCGGCGAGCCCGTTCATTTCGCCCGGGCCGTTCACGGCCAAGTGGGAGGGGGTGGTCCATCTCGACCTGCGCGATCGGTTTATTTTCCAGGCCGAACTCAACGGCAGCCTCAAGTTGGAACTAAACGACAAGCTGGTGATGGAGGAAACTGGCACGGGTGGATTGACCGAGCCGACCAAGCGCATCCGGCTTAACTCGCGCAGCAACACACTTAAAGCCACCTTCAAAGCACCGGAAAAGGGAGACGCTTTTTTTCGGCTGTACTGGTCCACGCCCGACTACGGCAACGAGCCAATCCCGCCGAAGTACCTGAAGCACACGCCGGACGAAAAACTGGCCGAAGGCGCGGCGTTGCGGCGAGGGCGGCAGTTGGCGGCGGAGCATCGTTGTTTCAAGTGCCACGCAACTGATGCACCGGGGAAGGGCATGCCGGAATTGGCGATGGACGCGCCGACGTTTGACGGCATTGGCTCGCGGCGTGGTGCCGGCTGGATGGCCGGCTGGGTGCTGAACCCGAAGAAGTTGAGGCCCAGCGCGAAGATGCCGGCGATGCTACACGGCGTGACGGCTGAGGCGGACGCCCGGGCGATCGCTGCCTATCTGAGTTCATTAAAAAGCGGTCTGCCGGTCAAGCCGGTGCCGGTGGATGCGGGAGGTATCTCGGAGGGCCAGGCGCTGTACAAGCAGTTGAATTGTGCGGCTTGTCACACGCTTGCGGAGGAACCGTTGGCAGTGGGCAAACTGCCGCTTGGCCAAGCACGGCGAAAGTTCGGGGAGGCTGGTTCGCTGTCGGCTTTCTTGCAAAATCCGCAGGCGCATTATGATTGGATTCGCATGCCGAATTTTGCGCTGAGTCAGGCGGAGGCCAACTCGCTTGCAGCTTATTTATTCTCTGTAGCGAAACCAACCAAGGGAACGCCACTGGAGCCGGATGCCTCGCTGATCGCTGTGGGTAAAAAACGGGTCGCTTCGCAGGGGTGTTTGAATTGCCATTCGCTGAAACTGGAAAACACGTTTTCAGTGACTGCAATTTCGGATTTGGCCAAGGGCTGTCTCGCAGAATCAACGGAAGCGTCGGCCGTGCGGTTTGGTTTTGAGGAGGAGGAGCGGTTGGTGTTGAGGCGTTTTCTGGAATCGGGAAAATCATCGCTTGGCCAAGCGAGCCTCGCGGAGTTTGCGCTGCGGCAGACCGCTGACTCGAATTGCCGGAACTGCCACGGCCAGATGGAGAGTGTTCCCCCGTTTGAGGCGCTTGGCAGCAAATTGAAACCGGAGTGGGCGCAGAAGCTGATGAGCGGCGCGTTGGGCAAGCGACCCCGGCCTTGGTTGCACGCTCGCATGCCGGCGTTCCCCGCCCGCGCCAGCGGCTTGGCCAAGGGCTTGGCTTTGCTGAATGGGCATTCGCCGGTGACTCCGAAGGAGCCGGCAGTTGACCCGGAGAAGGCCGAAATAGGTCGCAAATTGGTATCGGCGAACGGGGGGTTTTTCTGTTTCAGCTGTCACGCGATCGGCTCGCTGAAGCCGGCACAGGTGTTCGACGCGCAGGGGATCAATCTTGCGGAGGTTGGCGACCGGCTTTTGCCGGAGTATTTCCGGCGCTGGATGAGCAATCCGCTCCGGGTGGATCCGCAGACGAAGATGCCGGCCTATTTCAATCAGGGTCAGAGCGCGTTATTCGAGATTCTGGACGGTGATGCCGAGCAACAAATCGAGGCGTTGCACCACTACATCCGGCAGGGGGACGCGATGGTGCCGCCGGAAACGCCAGGGCAGTGATTTTTTGCTAAAGAATCCTCCGGCTGTGCCGATGGTGTAGTTGGAACGAGTCAAAGGGATTTGATGGAAGTTCCACCGGGCTCCACTTTTGAGCCGGGTTTAACTGGCTGAAAATCAATGATTTGCAGCCGGCTTCAGACACACGGACGTGTCACCCAGAACAAGGCGCAGGAGTGCGTCCTGATTATGCGTGTGTCGAACGAACAACTTGATAACGGCGGTATTCGTCCGGTCCCCGGCAGCGGGCAGGAGGAAACCAGCCGGCGTCGTACCCCCGAGGGGGCCGGCAAGGTGTCGTTTGAGTACGCGGTGGACTGGGAAAAGGTCGAGGCACAGGCTGAGGCTGATTTTGCAGCCCAGCGCGCCCGACTGGCCCGCCGGGTGGACGATACGGATTATCCATTCCCAGAGATTCTTGATTACGTGGCCGGGGTGGTGGCGCGTGATTTCCGTTGATCTTCCGGCATCGACGCCGTATTTCTGCGGCCCTTCATGAGTTTACAGGGAAAAACTGCGTTGGTGACCGGCGGTGCCCGAGGGATCGGTTTTGCCACGGTGGAAAGACTGCTCAAGGACGGGGCGCGATGCGTGATATGGGATCGAGATCAGGCGGCGATCGATGAGGCCAGGGCCAAGCTCGACGGACTGGGCGAGATTACCAGTGACACGGTGGAATTGGCCAAGCCGGAATCGGTCGAAGCAGCGGCTGGCCAAGCGCTTGGCCGGCACGGTCACGTCGATATTCTCGTAAATAACGCCGGCATCGCGGGCGTCAACAAGATGCTCTGGGAATGCACGCCGGAGGAATGGCGCGAGGTGATGGATATTGATCTGTACGGGGTGTTCCTTTGCTGCCGTGCGTTCGTCCCGGGGATGCTTGAGGCCGGCTGGGGCCGGATCGTGAATGTTGCCTCGATCGCTGGCAAAGAGGGCAACCCTACGGCGTCGCACTACAGTGCAGCCAAGGCCGGTGTCATCGGGTTGACCAAGTCGCTCGGCAAGGAGTTGTCCGAAACGAACGTGCGGGTGAACTGCATCACGCCGGCGGTGATCGAGACGGAGATTCTCAAGCAGTGCACACAGGCACACATCGATTACATGCTGTCAAAAATTCCGATGGGCCGCGTGGGACAGGCGGCGGAGGTTGCCGCGATGATCGCTTGGCTGTCCTCGGACGAGGTGTCGTTCAGTACCGGTGCCGTATTCGACATCTCCGGCGGACGAGCCACCTATTAAGAGATCTGAAATTCCAGATTCGAATTCCTAAATAGGTACGGTCAGGATTTCGTTTCGTTGTAGCTGGCGACGACGCGCTGACTGAGCGCGGTGTCGGGGTTCTCGATAAACGATTTATCCAGTTCGAACTCAGTTTGACCGGTATTGCCAGAAATTAATTTTAGGCCGAAATGCAGGTCTCGAAAGTGGTCCTTGCAGAAATCAAACACACTCAGCGAGGACGCGCGGGCCTGCCGGGTGAGTTCCTTTCGCGCGTCGTCAGTGAATTGAATGGTCAGGCCGTGCTGGGTGGCGAACGACTCGGCGAATAGATTCAATGTGTCATCGACCTCCTCCTCGTCCTGCTCTGGGGCGTTGGCCAGCAGCGATTCCATCGCGCCGCGCGGATCGTTGACGAGTTCGTCATCGACGGCGAACTCCTTCACACGTGAAGATGGCAACTCGAACTTGAGGTCACGGAAAACTTTTTCGCAGACTGTCATCAGGCCGCGAGCGCCGGTCTCCTCCTCGATTGCCAACTCGGCGATGCGTCGTAGTCCCGATTCTTCGAACTTGGAGCGGATACCGTATGCGGCGAACGACTGCCGGTACTGGCGGATGATACTGCCTTCGCTGGTCTTGAGAATTTGCTCGAGGTCATCGACGCTTAATGGATGACAGACCACTCGCACCGGCAGACGTCCGATAAACTCCGGCTCAAAGCCGTACTTGATGAAGTCGGGCGTCTTGGCATGCTCGAGGATGCGGTCGCTCTCAACGTCGTCCTGTTCTCCTCCGGCAAAACCGATGGTGGATTCCTTCAACCGCCGCTCGACAATTTTATCGAGGTGTGCGAACGCACCGCTCACGACGAAGAGGATATGCTTCGTGTTGATGGTGTTGCCGCTTTTCTTACTACCGCGTGCTCCGTCCATCATCGCCTGAATTTGGCCGGCCATATCGTGTGGGGCACGGGCCGGAACCTCGGTTTCCTCCATCAATTTTAGAAGAGTGGTTTGCACACCCTGACCGCTCACGTCGCGACCGCCCTGTTGCTCGGAGGAAGAGGCGATCTTGTCAATCTCGTCGATGTAAATGATCCCATAACGGGCGCGCTCCACGTCGCCGTCGGCCTGCCGCACGAGATCGCGAACAAGATCCTCGACATCGCCTCCGACGTATCCGGTCTCGGAAAACTTGGTGGCATCGGCCTTGACGAACGGCACGCCAATCAGTTCCGCGATGCTGCGGATGAGATATGTTTTCCCGACACCGGTCGGCCCCATCAGCATGACGTTTTGCTTGGTGTAGTGACTCTGTTCGTTTCCGTCGAACGCCTCCCGTACGGCGTTGTAGTGATCGCACAACGCCACGCTAAGCACCTTTTTAGCCTCGTCCTGTTTAATGACATAACGGTCGAGGTGGCTTTTTACGTCCCTTGGCTTGTAAGCGAAGCTGAAGTCTTCCCGCTTGGTTTCCGGTTTGGTTTCCTCGCTGGTGCCAGACGGCTGTGAACCAGCGAAGCCTGGAGTGCCAAACGCCTTGAACTGTTTTTGCAGGAAATCCTGCATCTGTTTTTGAAATTCTTCCGGGGATGTGGGGCCACTCATCGTCTCGTCTCCTTGCGATATCAATCGCGGGGAGAACTGTAGCATAGCTTGGTGGGATTTGAAGAAAAATGACATTTAGCATGCTGGAGGGTAGGGTGGCGGGGAGCGCTTGGCCAAGCGCTTGGCCAAGCCATGCCCGAGTTTTACGACACACACGCTCATTTGGATTTTCCCGACTTTGCCGATGACCTGTCCGGGGTGGTGCAGCGGGCGGCGGATGCTGGTATTTCGCGGATCGTCACCATCGCCACCGATCTCGATAGCAGCCAGCGGGCGATCGACTTGGCCAAGCGGTTTGAAGGCGTATTCGCTGCGGTTGGTTGGCATCCGAACGACTGCCTGGCAGCACCGAACGATGTGCGCGCCGAACTGGAGCGCTTGGCCAAGCAGCCGAAAGTGGTGGCCATCGGAGAGATCGGTATCGACCACTACCGGCTGCCGAGTACCCGAGGCGGTTCGGCGGCGGACGATGAGGCGTTCAAGGCCAAGCAGGTTCAGCTATTTCGCCAGCAACTGGAGGTTGCGGCGGAATTGGGACTGAATGTTGTGATTCACCAGCGGGCGGCATTTGAGCCGTGCATGGAGGTGTTCGAGCCTTTTGCCGACCGGGTGCGGGGGGTGTTTCACTGTTTTGTGGACAATCCGGAGGCGGCCAAGCGGGTGCTCGCGCTTGGTTCCATTGTCAGTTTTACCGGAGTGAGTACGTTTAAAAACGCGGCGGAAGTGCGGGAAACGATGGCCTCGGTGCCGATTGACAAGCTGATGCTTGAGACGGACGCGCCGTTCCTTGCGCCGGTACCTTACCGGGGCAAACGCTGCGAACCGGCGTACGTCCGTGAAATCAGTGAAGTGGCGGCTGAAACGCTGGGCGTAACCCGGGAGGCGTTGTCCGATGCAACCTGCGCTGTCGCGAGGACGTTTTTCAAGGGGTTAGAGTAGTGTTTTTTTTGAAAAACCGCGTGATTTTTGGTCCAACCGGGTTTAGCTTTCGCCGCCATGTGGATTTATCTGCTTATCGGACTGCTGTTTCTGATTCTCGCTGTTGAAGGCTATTTCAAGGGCGGGGTAAACGGGATCATCACGCTGCTGGGCGTCATCATCGCCGTAAACTTTTCTGGTGCGTTTGGCGGGTTCGCCTTTGGCTGGTTGGCAGACAAGTGGCCTATAGAGGAGTTCCCGTTCTGGCATCGGGCGACGCCCACGGTGGCCGCGTTCGTTACACTCGTTCTGTTGTTTTCCATCGCCGGGTTCGTGGTGAGCATCATCATTCGCAAACGGCTGGCCGATCGTTGGAACGAATACCAACTCGACAGCTACAAGGGAATGAACCGCAAATTTGGCCTTTGCACTGGCCTGATTACCGCGACGGTCTACTCCGTAATGATGCTGGCGATCATCTACCGTCTGGGCAACTTCACGGTGCCGTTCCAACAGGAGGATGGTGACGAAGGAATGCTGGCCATGCTTAACGAGTCCCGCGTGCAACTGGACGAAACCCCGTTTCTGGATTTGGCAGCCGCCTACGACACTACCCCGGAACTGCATTACGAAATACGCGATGTCTTAATGGTGATCTGGAATGATCGAGGTAAAACCATGCGGGACTTGATGAACGCTTACCCCGGTTTTTATGCGTTACGGGATGATTCAGAGTTAAGGGCTTTATACGAATCCTCCGAGGATGATTCCTCAGATGATACCGACTTTGATGATGATGGTTTTGATGAT
>CAJXAU010000005.1 GCA_913050205.1 uncultured Verrucomicrobiota bacterium | reverse complement strand
GACTCAAACCCGGTTCAGTAACCGATCACTTTTTCAACAACCCATCCGGATCGAGCGGACCACACGTCCGCTCGATTTGTTTTCGGATGCGGCCATTGCTGGCGATCACGGCGTAGGTGTGTTCGCCCTTTTTTCTGGGCATGCGCCAAAACTCGCCACCGGCACATTCGAGGATCAGTCCGCCGGCCGCCACGTCCCACAGTCGGATCTTGGACTCAATGTAACCGTGAAACCGGCCACTCGCCACGTAAGTCATCGCCAGTGCCGCGGATCCCATCATGCGTGGTTTGCGAATCTTCGGGGCCAACTTCGTGAAATACGGCATCATGTAATCCATGGTCGGCTTGTCCTTGGCAAAACCAATTGCCAGCATGGCCTCCTTGAGAGGCCCATCGTTCACGCTAATTTTCCGGCCGTTGAGCTTGGCCGCCTGGCCTTTCGTCGCGGTCCAAAGCTCATCCGTGAACGGATCGTACACCACGCCAACGACCGTCTCAAAGGCATCCCCCCATTCGTTCCGCTTGGCCAAGCGCTGCTGAAGCGCGATCGACACACAGGCATGCGGGATGCCGTAGGTATAGTTCACCGTGCCGTCAATGGGATCCACAATCCAGCGAAGATCGGTCTCAATATCGCCGGCGTTGCCTTCCTCCCCGAGGATGGCCACCTCCGGATGCGCCTTGGTCAGCATCGACTCAATCTTTTGCTGGCACTTCACATCCAACTCCAACTTGATGTCGCGCTGGGTCGACTCGTTGATTTTCTTCGCGGCGAAGCGGTTGCGGGACATGATCGCCCCGGCCGCCTTGGCTGCCTTGGTGGCGGTCACCAGTAGCCGTTTCTTTTCAGACTGGGTCATATCAGGCGGAAAGATTTTCGAGAGCCTCGTTGGTTTGATCGCGCTTGGTTTGCCATTCGGCAAGACGCCCGCGCTGCTCTTCGAGCACTTCGGCCGGGGCGCGTTCCGCAAACTTCGGGTTGTTCAGCTTGGCCTCGGCCTTCTCGATTTCCTTTTCGATTTTATTCAACTCCTTGGCCAAGCGCTCGCGCTCAGCCTCGAAATCGATCAACCCTTCAAGCGGCAAAAACAGATCGCCCATCGGCGAAGCGATTCGGGGCGTCCCCTTTGGCACGTCCGAGCCAAGCCTGATTGACTCCGCATTGAGCAGAATTTTGACGACCTCAACTTCGTACTCGTCCAGCTCGCCCGCTGGCTGAAAGCGGTAATCGACCTTTTTGTTGAATGGGATGTTGTAGGCCGCCCGCAGGTTGCGGCCCTGCGTTACCAATTCGTGCTTGGCCCCGACCAAACGGTCGACCGTGTCATCGAGTCCGTACAATTCGCGGAAATCCTCATCGAACGCCTTGGGCCAGCGTGCGGTCATGATCGTCCGGCCGCCCTGCTCTTCCGGCATGTCGCTTGAGAACCCAAGCCCGTGCCACAACTCCTCCGTGATGAACGGCAGGAAGGGATGAAACAAGCGCAGCGTGTTGCCCATGACGAAATCCACCACCGCAAGGACGTTTGCCTTCCGGGCGGTGTCATCGCCAAAGAATGTCGCCTTGCAGGACTCGATGTACCAGTCGCAGTATTCACTCCAGAAAAACCGGTATAGCGTGGCGGTGGCGTCGGTAAACCGATACGCCACAAATGCGGCAGTGACCTCATCGATCGCTTGGCCAAGCCGCAGCAAAATCCAGCGATCATCGCTGGTCAGCAACTCGGGGCGAATCTCCCCCTCGGTTTCACCGCCCTGCATCTGGCGGAAGCGGCAGGCGTTCCAGAGTTTGTTACAGAAATTTCTGCCCAGCTCGACGTCCTTCTCGTCGAACAACACATCCTGACCCAGCGGCGCACTGCGCATTGTACCAAAGCGCAGGGCATCCGCGCCGTACTTTGCAATCAACTCGAGTGGGTCCGGTGAGTTGCCAAGGCTTTTGGACATCTTCCGCCCCTTTTTGTCGCGAATGATGCCGGTGAAATAGACGTTGTGGAACGGCAGGTCTCCCTTCCACTCGTAGCCGGCCATGATCATCCGGGCGACCCAGAAAAAAATGATGTCCGGTCCGGTGACCAGATCGGTCGTCGGATAAAATTTCTTGAGCGTCTCGGTCTCATCCGGCCAGCCCATCGTGGCAAACGGCCAGAGCCAGGAACTGCACCACGTGTCGAGCACATCGGGATCCTGCGCCCACCCGTCGCCCTCGGGGGCCTCGAGACCACAGTGAATTTCCTCACCCCGATACCAGACCGGGATGCGATGCCCCCACCAGAGTTGGCGACTGATGCACCAATCCTGCAGACCGCCCATCCAGTAATCATACGTCTTGGACCAGCGCTCGGGATAAAATTTCATCGAACCGTTGGCGACACAACCCCTCGCCTCATCCTGACTTGGGTACTTTAAAAACCACTGCTCGGACAATCGCGGCTCAATCGGCACATCCGCGCGTTCACTGAAACCGACGTTGTTTTTATAGTCCTCCGTCCTTGTCAGTGAACCAATCCCCTCGAGCCGCGCAGCGGCGGCCTTGCGGGCCTCGAAGCGATCCATGCCAGCGAGTTCCTCTCCTGCCAAGTCGTTCATCTTGCCATTGGCAGCAATCACCTCGATCGCCTCAACCCCGTTGCGTTGACCGATCTCAAAATCGACCTTGTCATGCGCCGGCGTCACCTTGAGAACGCCGGTGCCGAACTCGATATCGATATGTTCATCCGCCACAATCGGCAGATGCGCCTGGTTCTCCACCGGCAACGGTCGGATGGCATGCTTGCCGACCAGATGGCCGTAGCGGGGATCCTTCGGGTTCACCGCAAAGGCCGTGTCACCGGGTATCGTCTCCGGTCGGGTGGTGGCGATCTCAAGCCACGTGTCAGGTTCCTCCACCACCTGCACCTTGAAGTAGTAGAGCTGACTGTTCTGCTCCTTCATGATGACCTCCTCATCGGAGAGGGCGGTCAACGATTTCGGACACCAGTTTACCATCCGTTTGCCGCGATAGATGAGGCCCTTTTCGTACAGATCAACGAAAATTCGCTGCACGCACCGGGTGTAATCCTCATCCATCGTAAAGCGCAGGCGCGACCAGTCGCAGCTTGCGCCCAGTTTTTTCAACTGTTCAATGATGATGCCGCCGTGCTTTTCCTTCCACTCCCAGATGTGCTCCAAAAGTTTCTCACGGCCCAAGTCGTCGCGATGCCGCATGGCACCCTCCTTGATCAACTTGCGCTCGACCACACTCTGGGTGGCGATGCCGGCATGATCCGTCCCCGGCAACCACAACACCTCCTTGCCATCCATCCGCGCCTTCCGGGCTAGAATGTCCTGAATCGTATTGTTTAACACGTGCCCCATATGCAGCACGCCGGTGACGTTGGGAGGGGGAATAACGATGGAGTACGCCGGTCGTGAATCACTGACCCGGCCGGGATCTGCCGTAAAACAGTCGTTCTCCTGCCAGAATGAATACCACTTCGTCTCAACCGCCTGTGGTTCGTATGCCTTGGAAATTTCCGTCATGGAATAAAATGGAAGGGAGCCGTTGAAGTTATTTCTTCAACAGTCGGTATTCGATGCTGTCCAGAAGGGCCTGTAGACTGGCTTCGATAATATTTTCATTCACCCCCACGGTGTACCAACGATCCTTGCCGTCAGTGGATTCGATCAACACCCGCGTCTTGGCTGCGGTGCCAAACGCGCGGGAGGAATTCAAAATCCGCACCTTGTAGTCGGTGAGTTTCACCTTCGCCAGCACCGGGTAAAATCCGCGCAGTGCGTTGCGCAATGCCTGATCAAGTGCATTCACCGGGCCGTCCCCGTCCGCCACCGTGTGGGCGGTCTTGTCACCGACGCGTACTTTCACGGTCGCTTCGCAGACGTGCTCCAGTGCGTCACCGCGCATCGAGACGTGATAGGCCTCGAGACCGAATGCCGGTTCCACCCGGCCCAGCGCCTTGCGGATCAGTAACGCAAGGGATCCCTCCGCGCCTTCGTAATCGTAGCCGAGATGCTCCTGCTCCTTCACCCGGGTGAGGATGGTTTTCAACTCAGGCGTGTCGTTGTCAATCCGGATGCCCATCTCCTGGGCCTTCATTACAATGTTGCTTCGGCCAGCAAGATCACTGACGAGGATGCGACGTTTGTTGCCAACCACGTCCGGGTTGGCGTGCTCAAAACTGTGCGCCACCTTTTGCACGGCGTTTACGTGCATGCCACCCTTGTGGGCGAATGCCGTGCCGCCCACCCAGGGCTGGCGTCGATCCGGGATAATGTTGGCCACCTCATCCACAAAACGGGACAGATCGCTCAGCTTCTTGATGCGCCCCTTCGGGATGGAGCGTCGCCCCATCTTGAGTGCGATATTCGGAATAACGCTGGTAAGGTTGCAGTTGCCGGTCCGCTCCCCGTAACCGTTGATCGTCCCCTGTACCTGCGTGGCACCCTGCTCCACTGCGGCAATTGCATTGGCCGACGCCAGGCCGATATCGTTGTGGGTGTGAATTCCCACCTCACAGGAGAGTTCCTTTTTCGCGATCGCAGTGATCTCAGCCACTTCGCTGGGCAACGTGCCGCCGTTGGTGTCGCACAACACCACGAAATCCGCTCCCGCCTCCTCGGCCGCCTTCCACGTGGCCAGAGCGTATTCGGGATCGTCCTTGTAGCCATCCAGCGCATGTTCCGCATCGTAGATGACCTTGCGTTTGTTTTTTTTCAGAAACGCGATCGTGTCTGCGATCATCGCGATGTTTTCCTTCGGGGTGGTTCGTAAAACCTCCTTCACGTGAAGCAGCCATGTTTTGCCGAAGATGGTGACGACCGGTGTCTTCGCATCGATGAGCAGTTTCACTTGTTGATCATCCCTTGCCGCGATTTTCTTGCGACGAGTCGAGCCGAAGGCGGCGATCTGGGTATTCTTCCATTTGCGCTTGGCCGCCTCCTTGAAAAACTCGATGTCCTTGGGATTACTCCCCGGCCAACCGCCCTCCACATAATGCACACCAAAGGCATCAAGTCTCTCGGCCACGCGCAACTTGTCCGCGACTGAAAAACTCACGCCCTCGCCCTGCGTACCGTCCCGCAGGGTCGTGTCGTAAATTTCCACCAATTTTTTCATTAAAGGGCGGGATTTTCCGCCAAGGCCGGTAATTTCTAATGCCTTGGGCCAAGCGACACCAGCACCAAAAACCAAGCGCTTGGCCAAGCGCTACAGTTCCCCCTCGAACTCCAGCTGCCGCAATGCCTCGAACAACACCAGCGCCACGCAGTTGGAGAGGTTCAACGAACGGGCCTCCTGGTTGAACATTGGAATGCGCAACCAACGCTCCCCGGCCTCACTGCACAGCGACGGCGGCAGGCCAAGCGTTTCACGACCAAAAACGAGATAGTCGCCCTTGGCAAAACACGCATCCGAGTGACGGGTTGGCCCGTCTGACTCCACCATCCACAGCCGACTCGTCTCGGGAACGCTCGCCACAAACTCCGCCCAGCTTGGCCAACGACTCCACTCCACGTACTGCCAATAGTCCATGCCCGCCCGCTTCAATTGCTTGTCCGATAATTCAAAACCAAGCGGTTCAATCAGGTGCAGATGGGTTTTCGTGGCCGCGCATAGCCGTGCCACGTTGCCTGTGTTGGGCGGGATCTCCGGCTCGACCAATACGACGTTTAACTGGCAACCGGCCACGCTCATCGCTTGGTTCTCTTTTTGCCGTACATCACCTTCCACAGGATCAACCCGTGCGCCGGGGCGGTCTGGCCAGCCTTGGCCCGGTCACACGATTTCAGAATGTCCCGAACATCAGTTGGCTTGAGTTTGCCGGTACCGACCTCCACCAGCGTCCCCACAATGCCTCGGCACATCTTGTACAGAAAACCGTCCCCCTCGATGACCCACGTCAACAACGACTCCTTTTTGTACAGTTTGCACGCCGTCACCGTGCGCACGGTCGAGCGCATCTCGTATTCGCGCTTCACGGCGAAGGCTCGAAAGTCACGTTCGCCGACAAAGTATTTCGCCCCAAGCTGCATGCGTTCGAAGTCCAGCTCCTTTGGCACGTGCCAAGCCGTGTGGCGTAGCAGAGGGTTCATTACCGGATGATTCCAGACCGTGTACCGGTACTGTTTCCCAGCCGCATCAAAACGGGCATGGAACGTCATCGGCACACGCTTCACCTCCGTCACGCTCACATCGTCCGGAAGAAATGCATTCAGCGCCAGACGAACCTTGCGCTCCTCGATGCGAAACTCCTCTGTCGGAATCTCCACATGGGCAACCATACCCCGGGCGTGCACGCCGGTATCTGTCCGGCTCGAACCGTGAATTCGCCCCACGCTCGGGAATAGTCGCCGCAACGCCTCCTCCACGCGTTGCTGAACAGTGATACCGCTTTTTTGAACCTGCCACCCCTTGTAGTGAGTGCCGTCATAGGCAACGGTCAGCTTTAGTTTGAGGGCATCCATGGCACTCAGGCCAAGCTGTCGAGATAGCTTTGCAGCAGGATGGCTGCCGCCATGGCATCCACGTTTTGACGTTTCTTTTTCTTCTTCACACGACCCTGTGTCAGGGCGCGGTTGGCCTGCACGGAGGTCAATCGTTCATCAAACGTCTTGATGGGGATGGCGATGCTGTTTTTCAAAACCGCCTCAAACTCTCGCACCTTGATCGAGGCCTCGCCGTAGCTGCCATCCATGTTGCGGGGCATTCCGAGCAATATCAGTTCCACCTCGTACTCCTGCAGGAGTTCCTTGAACCGGTCGAGAAATCCGGAGAACGGTTCCGCTGGGATGAACTCCAACGGTTGCGCGATCATTTTCAGTTCATCGCTGATCGCGATCCCCATCCGGACGGTGCCGTGGTCTATGGCGAGGACTCGCATGAATTAAAGCGACTTCATCACCTTGGCTGCTGCGGCAACGGTTTTCTCGATGGCAGCCTCGTCATGTGATGCTGAAATAAAACCGGCCTCGAACTGCGACGGCGCGAGGTAAATCCCCTCCTCCAACATGCCGTGAAAATATTTGCCAAACTTTTCGCGATCGCTCCCCATCGCGTCAGCCATGTTGTACACCGGGCCATCGGTGAAATAGCAGCACGACATCGAGCCGATACGCTGCAGACGCACGGTCACCCCGGCCGACTTGGCCGCATCGGCCAGTCCCTCTGACAGCGCTTGGCCAAGCGCCTCGATTTTTGCATACACCTCACCGTTCGCCAGCGTCTCGAGCACGGCGATACCGGCCGACATGGCCAAGGGATTCCCACTCAAGGTTCCCGCCTGATACACCGGGCCATCCGGCGCGAGGCAATCCATTATCTCTCCGCGTCCACCGAAGGCGCCCACCGGCAGGCCGCCCCCGATTACTTTACCAAAACAGCTCAGATCAGGTGTGATACCAAACCGTCCCTGCGCCCCGTCCAAACCGAGGCGAAAACCGGTCATGACCTCATCGAAAATCAGTAAAGCCCCGTTTTCCGTTGTGATGTTTCGGAGAAACTCCAGGTAACCGTCACGCGGCAGATACAGACCGGCGTTGGCCGGAACCGGTTCGAGGATGATCCCGGCGATATCATTACCATGTTCAACAAACGCGCTTCGCACCGCCTCCTCGTCGTTGAACGGCAGGACGATCGTCTGACTCGTGAATTCCGCCGGCACCCCTGCGCTGTCCGGTTGGCCAAGCGTCAATGCACCGGAACCGGCCTTGACCAAAAGGGAATCGACGTGGCCGTGGTAGCACCCTTCAAATTTGATGATCTTGCTGCGCTTGGTGAAGCCGCGGGCCAAGCGAATCGCCGACATGGTCGCCTCGGTGCCGGAGTTGCACATCCGGACCTTCTCCACCGATGGCACGGCATCGACGACCAACTCGGCCATGCGCACCTCGAGCGGATTGGGGATACCAAAACTCGTACCCTCCTCGGCGGCATTCTTTACGGCATCCACCACGACTTGCGGGGCGTGCCCAAGAATCGCCGGCCCCCATGTGCCAACGTAGTCGATGTACTCGTTTTCGTCTGCATCCCAAACCGTGGCGCCGTTCGCCCTCACGGCAAAGAACGGTTTCCCCCCCACGGCACGGAACGCCCGCACCGGTGAGTTCACCCCGCCCGGGATCCATTGCAACGCCTTTTCAAATAAGGCCTGTGATTCTGCGTTCAAACGCATACCGCGACAAGGTAACGTCTCCCCACCCAAACGCACGCGGAAAGTGGCCGGGCTATTTCGTGCCACGCAGTTCAGCAGCCCATCGATCATGAATCGATTTCAACCGCTTCAATTTATCCGGGTGCGTGTACCTGAGATTTTTCTGTTCCCCAACATCCAACGACAGGTTTACGAGAAAAAGTTTATCATCCTTGCCGAGCGGAGATTCTGCGGTCGGATCCCTTGGGTTACCGATCAGTTTCCAGTCCCCCTCCCGCACCGCCCACTGCGGATTTGACCCGGTGCTCATCCAGTGAAACTCGCCGTGAGGCGAACGGGCATCCTCGGCCTTGATGATCCCGGCAAGGCTCTTGCCGTCGATTTTGCGTTTCGGCAATGGCACGCCCGCATACTCTGCAAGGGTTGGCAACCAGTCGACTGAAACCGCAAACTGGCCACGCACCTCTCCTGCCGGGATCCGCCCCGGCCAGCTAATCATCGCCGGCACCCGGATGCCGCCCTCAAACAAACTGAACTTGGCACCGCGGTACGGACCGGAATCTCCCCCACCCCCAAACGTTCGAGACTCCACCGAATGCCCGTGGTCGCTCTGGAACACGACAATGGTATCGTCGCGGAGACCAAGCGCATCGATCTCCTCAAGTAAATCCCCGATCGCTTCATCCATCGAGGAGATGAATGCCGCGTACATGCGGCGCTTCTCATCCTTGATATGCGCGTAACGGCGGCGCCACTTTTCAGTCCCCTGCAACGGGTAATGCGGAAGATTAATCGCCCAGTACATGAAAAATGGTTTTTCGCGATTGGCCTCCATGAATTTCGCCGCCTCGTCTACCATCAATGTCGGGAAATACTCCCCCGTCCGCCAGATCTCCTTCCCATTTTGGTAAAGATCATGCCGGTTGGGGGGCACCCAGTAGAAGAAGTGCGAATAGTTGTCGATGCACCCGCCCATGTGCCCAAAAGAGTAATCAAACCCCTGCCCGTTGGGCATGGTCGGCGGAGTAAATCCGAGGTGCCATTTACCGATGTGCGCCGTGGCATACCCGGCGGCCTTGAACATTTCAGCCATGGTCACCTGTTCCGCCGGGAGAGCGCCCCGCCCCCCGGGATGTGACGACACATTCCCCGGCACACCCGCACGAACCGGCACGCGGCCGGTCAACAGTGCCGCACGGGACGGCGAGCAAACTGCGGCCGCTGCGTAAAACTGGGTAAACCGCACGCCATCACGGCAGAGCGAATCCATCGCGGGTGTAACGAGGTCTTTCGCCCCGTAGGCGTTTACGTCGATCGACCCCTGATCGTCGGTGAAGATCACCACCACATTCGGTTTTCTCGCCTCAACGCCAAGGGCAAACACCAGCGCGCATCCCATCGTGAAAACACTTTTCAACTTCATCTCAATCTATCCCTTCTCGTCTTTCAAATAATCCGCGATATGCACGGCGCGAACGTGGTCGGCCCCGGCTTTTTTTAATCCCGACTGGATTTGCAACAGACAACCAGGATTCGTAGTCACCACGACCTCCGCACCGGAGTCGATGATATTTTGCACCTTCCGCGTTTGCAAACGCTCCGCCATCTCAGGCTCGGTCAGGTTGTAGCTTCCGGCACTGCCACAGCAGAGATCCGATTCGGTCAACTCGACAAACTCGCCTCCGGCCCGGGCTTGCACCAAGCGCCGCGGCTCGGTGCTGATTCCCTGTGCGTGACACAAGTGGCAGGCATCGTGATACGTGACCCTCGAACAATCCCCGGTTGGTTTCACGCCGCCCTCATCCAGCCACGAGACCAAATCCTTTACCTTGGCACTGAACGCCTTCGCGCGATCCGCCCACGCCGGGTCATCCTTCAACAGTTCGCCGTACTCGACCAGTGTGGAGCCGCAGCCGGCCGCGTTAATAATGATCGCCTCCAGCGGTGTCCCCTCAAACGCGGCGATGTTTTTGCGGGCACACTCTCGCGCTTTTTCCAGTTGGCCACCGTGGGCATACAACGCGCCGCAGCAGCCCTGCTCTCTGGGCGTCACCACGTTCCAGCCGTCCCGCTGCAGCAGCTCCGCGCTGGACTCGTTGGTCTCGCCAAACATCACCTGCATAACGCAGCCCTCAATAAAGCCGACATCCCCCTTCGCCTCGCCCTTGGCCAAGCGCTTGGCCTCCAGTTTGCGCTTGGCCAAGCGCTGCGGCACCAACTCCAGCATCGACCGCGCGAACCCGGGTAACAGGCCATCAAGTCGCAGAAAACGCAGCACCCGCACCGGCAGCAGCGCTACACTCGTCCTCCACGGAAAAGGGAACACCCTCTCGATGATCCATCGGCGAAGCACGGTCTGAAACACGCTGCGTTTGTGATGTTTCTCAATATGGTCACGTGTCTCCTCCAGGAGTGTTCCGTACTGCACTCCGCTTGGGCATGCGGTTTCGCAAGCGCGACATCCCAGGCACAAATCCACGTGCTTCACCGGTTCCGCATCGACGCCCAGCTTTCCTGCCTGAATGGCCCGCATGAGGTATATCCGGCCTCGCGGTGAATCATTCTCATTCCCGGTCTCGAGATAGGTGGGGCACGACGAGAGGCACAACCCGCAATGTACGCAGGCCAACGCCTTGGATTCATCGAGAAATGCCGGTGTCATTTTCGTTGCAAAACGGGCATCTTGTTTTCCGGGTCGAACTCCTGCTTCAATCGCCGTTCCAGCACCGCAAATTCCCCGGGGTTACCACCTGCGGCACTTGGTTTCTCGTTATGATAAATGACACCGTTCCCTGCCCGTGCCACAAAGTTTGATTCAAGTTGCTTCAGGCGGCCCATCAGTTTTCCGGGTGCCACCGATTCCCATGTATGAGGTAGCGCCCGGTATTTTGCATCATAATCCAGCGAGGCGTTCCCCTCAAAACCCAACACCTTCAATTCATCGGCCTGCGCAGCCACGTCGGCGTCTGGCCCGGCGACACTCACAACCATCGTCAAGCCGTCTCCGTCGATCCGATGCAAATCCAGGACAACCGGCTGCAGCGCCGAAGACCAGATTTGCTCGAGACAGTCTTCCGCTTGGCCAAGCGCATCGAAGCGCTTGGCCAAGTGCGCCTCCGACTCCGGCAGCGGTTGCAGCTTGAATGTCGCCTCGACGATGACTCCCAGCGAGTGTTGGGCGCCAATGAATAATCGGCACAAGTCGAATCCAGCCACATTTTTGACCACCTTACCACCGTTCCTAACCAGCCTGCCGTCCGGTAAAACCACCGCCATCCCGATGAGCCAATCGCGGACTGTGCCGCACCCAAATCGACGTGGCCCGTGCAGGTTGTTCGCCAGCAAATCTCCAATCGTTACCGAGCCGGGATCGGGGGGATCGACCGGCAACCACTGCCCCCCCCTGGCCAAGCGCTCCTGAAGTTCAGCCAGAGTCATCCCGGCCTCCACCGTCGCCGTCATGTCCTCCGGCACATGCTCCACCAAGCGAGCAACACCCTGTAAAGACACCACCCCAACCTGCTGCGCCTGGGCCAGCTGCGTTTGTAATTGCTCAATGGATTCCGGGTTTAGTGTCATTGCAGAAGGTTCAACTCCTCGATGGTTAATCCTATGGTCTGGCGATCAAACGGCGACTTGTTTCTTCTGGGCGAACTCTGCGCAGCGCTTGGCACCGGGGAACATTTTGTGCGGATTGCAGCGTTGGTCTGGATCAAATACGGCTCGAAGTTTCTTCATCGCCTCGAGATCGTCCTTGGTAAATTGCTTCTCCATGAAGTCGATTTTCTCGGCGCCGATCCCGTGTTCGCCGGTCACACTTCCGCCCAACTCGACGCATTTCGTCAGGATCTCGTCGCCGGCCAACAAGGCTCGTTTGACCTGATCCGGATCGCGCTCGTCGAAGAGGATCAGTGGATGGATGTTTCCATCACCGGCGTGGAACACGTTTGGGATTCGTAGTTGGTGTTTTTCGCTGACCTCGCGAATGAATTGCATGATCGTTGGTACTTTACTCCGCGGCACAACACCGTCCTGCGTCACGTAATTGGGACTCAATCTGCCAACGGCACCAAAAGCCCGTTTGCGGCATTTCCAGAGTGCCGCCCGTTCGGCGTCGTCCTTGGCCAGGCGTACTTCGCGGGCGTTGTTTTTCGCGCAGATCGCCTCCACCTGCTTGGCTTGATGTTCCACGCCGCCCGGCAATCCATCCAACTCGACGATCAACACCGCCCCGGCGTCGAGCGGGAAGCCAACCTTGTACGCCTCCTCCAGCGCCCGGGTGATCACCTGATCCATCATCTCGAGCGCCGCCGGGACGATACCGGCTGCGATGATGTCGCTCACGGTATGACTCGCCTGATCGACACTATCGAAAACTGCTAGGAACGTCTTGAATGAGGCCGGTGTTTTCACGAGTCGAACCAGAGCGCGAGTCACCACACCAAACATCCCTTCGCTGCCAATCGCCGCTCCCCGAAGGTCGTATCCTTCCACATCCTCGCCGCCGTCCGGCCCCACTCCCAGCCACTTTAGAGAGCCATCGGGCAAAACAATTTCGTAGCCCAGTACGTGATTGGTTGTGACTCCGTTCTTGAGGGTGTGCGGACCGCCGGAATTGGTGGCGATGTTGCCCCCGATGGTGCATGCCGGCTGACTGGATGGATCGGGGGCAAAAAAGAGTCCATGCGGCGAAGCTTCACGAGTGATCCATGCATTGACACAACCGGCCTCAACGAGTGCACGCCTATTGCGCACGTCGATGTTTAGAATTCGATTCATCCGGGTCAGGGCGATCATCACACCGCCATCCACGGCCAACACCGATCCGCTGAGGCTCGTACCAGCTCCGCGCGGGATAATCGGCAATCCCAATTCATTGCATACCCGAACGACCTGCACCACCTCCTCGACCGTAGCCGGTAACACGACCGCCGTTGGCAGATTTTTCTGCATCGTATAGGCATCGCATTCATACACGACCAACTCACTCTCCTGCGAGATCACCGCATCCCTGCCAACGACCGAAGCCAGACGATCAACCATGGTTTTTTGGAGGCTGGGTTTCACGTCAGGCGGGATGGTTTGTATCCAACGCATCACTTGTCCAAGCGGCAACCCGCGCTTGGCCAAGCGCGAAGTAGTGAAAGGAGACTGCAGGTTGTGACTTTAAAAAAAACAATTCCGGCCCCACAGAATGCGTAAAGACCGGACGATTTGCGAGTCGGAACTCCCCGGAGACAGACCGGGCTATGGGTGGTTAATCGCCACCCAGAGTCTCGATCATCTGAATCAGGGGCAGGAACATCGCGATAACGATACTACCCACGATGACCGCGAGGAATACGATCATGACAGGCTCGATCAATGAGGTCATGGCCTCAACGGAGCGATCGACTTCCTCATCATAGGTGTCGGCAATTTTCTCCAACATCTGCGGCATGTCACCCGTTTTCTCACCAACATCGACCATACTGATCACCATCGGCGGAAACACACGTGATGCCTCGAGTGGCTCCACAATCGTTTCACCCTCCTTCACGCTGTCGTGAACATCCTGCACCGCCTGGGCAACCACGGAGTTACCCGAGGTGTCCTTAACGATGTTGAGCGCCTGGAGGATGGGCACACCGGAGTTGATCAGCGTGCCGAGCGTTCGCGCAAAACGGGCAATGGCCACCTTTTCCACCACCGGTCCGAGGATCGGGAAAAACAGGGCGAGTTTGTCCAGCACAAATCGTCCGTATTTGCTTTTACCCAGAAACGATAGCGTCGCAAAGAACGCGAACATACCCGTGGCCGTACCGAAGGCGTTTGTCTTGACCGTTTCACTGATATCCAAAACGAACTCAGTAAACGGGTGAAGGCCATCCTTACCTGTCAGGTCAGCGAACACTTCCTTGAATTTTGGAATAACGAAAATCAACAAAATCGCCATGATGGCGATGGCGACCACAAGAACGGCAATCGGGTAGAACATGGCCGCCTTGACCTTGCCCTTGATTCGCATCGCCTTCTCCATGAATTGGGCCAACCGATCGAGCACGACCTCGAGCACACCACCCAACTCACCCGCCTTGACCATGCTGATGAACAGTTTGTTAAAAACCTTGGGGTGCTGGGCCAGTCCCTCAGAGAATGTGCCGCCTCCTTCGATCACTTCCGCCAACTCACCCAGCACTCTTTTCAAAGTGGGGTTCTTTTCCTGGCGGGATAACACGGTCAACCCGGAAAGCAATGGAAGGCCGGCTGAAGTCAACTGGGCCAACTGACGGGTGAAGACGGTTAAAATCTTTTCATTAACGGTGCCGCTGAGTCCGGGAAGATTAATCTCGAACTCCATCGCACCCTTCTTGCCTTTTTTACCTTTTTTACCCTTTTTTGCCTTACCCTTTTTGGGTTCGGCCTTGGCCTCCTCCACCTTGATCGGCGCCAATCCCATCTCCTGTAAACGAGCCAGCGCCTCGGCTTGACTGTTGGCAGGCAGTTCGCCCTTCTCAGTCTTTCCGGACTTTATGTCGTGGGCTTCGTATTGGAATTTGGCCATGACGCTTCGTTCGCTTATGTGTAGCGGAGCACCTCTTCGACAGTCGTATCACCATCGTAAATGCCGCGCAAGCCATCTTCGCGGATGGTCTTCATTCCCCCCTCTATCGCCTTCTGCCGTATCACCATCGTGGCCGCACTTTGGTCAATCAATTCACGTACAGGGTCGGTGATGGTTAGCAGTTCGAAGATTCCACGACGGCCATGGTATCCCGTATCATGACACGACGTGCAGCCGCGTCCGTAGTAAAATTCCTTACCGCCAAGGTCATTCGGATCGAGATTCAGCAATTGAAGCTGGTTGTCGGTCGGTTCAAATGGGCTCTTGCACTTTTTGCAAATAGTTCGGATGAGCCGTTGCGCCAAGACGCATAACAATGAGGAGGAAATCAGGAATGGCTCCACGCCCATGTCCAACAAACGGGTCACGGCACCGGAGGCATCGTTGGTGTGCAGGGTACTCAACACCAAGTGACCGGTAAGAGCGGCCTGAATGGAGATCTGAGCGGTTTCCAAGTCACGCATCTCACCCACCATGATGATGTCAGGGTCCTGACGCAGGAAGGCTTTCAGGCCGGATTGGAATGTCATCCCGACCTGGGAATTAACCGGAACCTGCATGATGCCCTCGATGTCGAACTCAACCGGGTCCTCAACCGAGAGTATTTTTTCTCCGGGACCGTTCACCTCTGCGAGTGCAGAGTAGAGCGTGGTGGTTTTACCGGAGCCGGTCGGGCCGGTCACGATGAAGATGCCGTTGGGTGTTTTGATGATGTCCTTCATTTTGGACAACATATCATCCGGAAAACCCAATACATCCAAATCCAGCGTCACAGCTTGGCGATCCAACACACGTAACACCACCGATTCGCCAAACTGGGTTGGCAGACACGATACACGAAGGTCGATCTGCCGGCCGTCCGGCATCGTCCGGGGAATACGACCATCCTGCGGACGACGGCGTTCGTCCGGTTTCAAGCCGGCCATGACCTTGATCCGGCCGACGATATTCGGTGCCAGAGTCTGGGGCGGGCTCGTCAGTTCGTAAAGCGCACCATCCACACGGGCACGAATCTTGAATTCACTTTCAAATGGCTCGAAATGAATATCACTGGCGCGGTCGTTGATCGCCGTTACCAAAACGGCATCCACAAACGCCGCGATGTCCCTCTCATCCCCGGACACATCGAACGACTCAGCATCAACCTGAGTAATGCCCTCCTCTTCAATCGCCTTGTCACCAAATTCCTTTAGGATGTCCTCCATCGCCTCACCAGAAGCAGCTGCATCAACCTCATCCTGGCCATAATGCTCCGCGATGGCAGCAGTCACCTGGCTTGGGTTTACCACAACGACCTGGACATCAAACCCGGTGGTAAAGCCTATCTCATCCAGCGCAGCCGGGTTCAAGGGATCAACGAAAGCTAACTGGAGCGTGGGCTCAAAAAACGAAACCGGGATGCACTGGTGCTGCTTGGCCAAGTCCGCCGGCAACTGTTGAATCAAGTCGGGGGTGATCAGTGCATCGTTCAAGTCCATCGACTCGCAACTCAGGTGATCGCAAAGGATTTGAATGAGCGTATCCTCATCGAGGTATCCCAGATCAACCAACGCCTGAAACGCGCTGACACCCGAGGATTCCACCTCGCCTGCGGCCTCTTCCAACTGAAATTCATCCAGCAGATTTTGGTCGCCAATCAGGGCAAGAAGTGGGATTGCGGTAAATTCAGCCATTACTCCTCATCTTCCTCCGCCTCAGCCATCATACCCGCCTGAACTGATCGCAGTTTATCCATGATCGTCCCCGGATCCTGTGCCTTGGTGATCACCTCGTCCTCCGCGATCAATCCGGCCTGATATTTTTCCAACAGATAGGAGTCCAGATTGACCATGCCAAACTTGGCACCAGTCTGGATGTCCGAGTTGATCCGATACGTCTTGTTGTCACGAATCAACGCCGCGATGGACGGCGTGCGGTTCATGATTTCAAACACCGCCACACGGCCGGGTTTGTCCGCCCGCGGGCAAAGCAACTGGGAGATCACCGACTCCAACACCGTGGATAACTGAATGCGGATAGTATTCTGCTGGTTCGTTGGGAACGCGTTCACGATACGATCGATCGTCTTGGCTGCACCCGTGGTATGCAGTGTGCCGAACACCAAGTGACCGGTCTCGGCAGCCGTGATGGCGGCCTCGATCGTCTCCAAGTCACGCATCTCACCCACCAGAATCACGTCCGGGTCCTGACGCAGCGCACGCCGCAGGGACTCTCCAAAGCTGGGTACGTCAATGTGAATCTCGCGCTGGGTAATGATCGCATTCTTGTGGTTATGATAAAATTCGATCGGATCCTCGATCGTGATGATGTGGGCATCGTCACGCTCGATGTTGATAATGTCGATCATCGAGGCCAACGTGGTACTTTTACCGGAACCGGTCGGGCCGGTCACCAGCACCATGCCACGAGGCTTGTAAAGGAGTTCCTTGACGGAAGGCGGCAGACCAATCTGCTCGAACGTTAACAGCGTGGTCGGGATCTGCCGAAGTACCATGGCAAAACGCCCCTTCTCCTTGAACACACTCACGCGAAAACGGGCCAGTTCACCAAATGCAAACGCGAAATCAGCCCCGCCCCGTTCCCTCACCTCCTGAACGCTGTCGTCTGAGGTAATGGATCGCATCAACTCCTCCGCCGTATCATTCGTCAATGCCGGCCCGTCCACCTTTTGCAGAATGCCGTGCAATCTCATGGCAGGAGGCACCCCTACCCGAATATGAAGATCGGAGCCTCCTTCCTGCACCATCAGGTGCAACAAATCTGACATTGCGTATGACATTCTATTTTCTTTTGTTAAGCTTCATCGCCCACGGTTACGCGCATGACTTCTTTCGGTGTTGTCATTCCGGCGACAGCCTTACGGGCTCCGTCCTCACGAAGCGTCCGCATGCCTACTTTTCGGGCATGATCTCGAAGCGCGCCCGATGTCACCTTGTTGACAATCATCTTCCGCCCTTCGTCCTCCATCACGTAAACTTCGAAGAGCCCGAACCGGCCCTTATAACCAGTATTGTTGCACTTGTTGCAGCCTTTACCAGCCTTGAAATCGGGATTTTTTATATTGTTAATATCCAGCCCCAACGCCCCCAACTCGGAGGCATCCGGATCAGTGGGCGCGGTGCATTGCGGGCAAATCTTTCTTACCAATCGTTGCGCCATCAGGCATCGCGTTGCCGAGGCGATCAGGAATGGTTTGACGCCGATATCGATCAAACGAGCGACAGCCGAGGGAGCGTCGTTGGTGTGCAGCGTGGAGAACACCAAGTGACCGGTCAGTGAGGCGTTGATCGCAATCGACGCTGTCTCCAAGTCACGAATCTCACCCAGCATCACCACATTTGGGGCCTGACGCAGCATCGCGCGGAGCGCGTTCGCAAACGTCAAATCCACCGCCGTATTCACCTGCACCTGATTGATCCCCTCCAACTGGTACTCGACCGGATCCTCCACCGTGATAATTTTGCGATCCGGTTTGTTAATATAGTTGAGACAGGAATAAAGCGTGGTCGTTTTGCCGGAACCGGTCGGGCCGGTCACCAGAAGAATACCATCCGGCAATTGAATCAAATTCTCAAAAGTCTGTTGGTCGTCAGCCAGGAAGCCCAACTGCCCCAAGCCAAGCTTGAGCCCCTCCTTATCCAACAGACGCATGACGATACTCTCGCCGTGTGTGGTTGGCAGACAGTTCACACGCAAGTCGATCGTCTTACCACCGACGTTGGCCTGAATACGTCCGTCCTGCGGAATCCGTTTTTCCGCGATGTCCATCTCGGACATAATCTTCAGGCGACTGATAACCGCAGCCTGTAATTTGCGGGGCGGGGCCGGTTGTTCGTGGCAAACACCGTCAATGCGGTAACGCACCTTAAACCGGTCCGCCATCGGCTCCAGGTGGATATCGGACGCCTCCTTCCGGAACGCCTCCACGATGAGCGTGTTCACCAGCTTAATAATCGGCGTATCGGCATCGACAGCGTCCTCGTCGTCCGCCATGGCCACTTCGCCGATCGTGCTGATCTGCACCTCCCCCTCGGTGATATCCTGAATGAGCTTACTGACACTGTCGTCCTTGGCCACCCCGTAGTATTGTTTTAGGGCCGCCTCAATTTCCTCCTCGTCGGCCACGTTGACGTTGACCTCCATGCCAAGCGCTTGGCCAAGCC
>CAJXAU010000004.1 GCA_913050205.1 uncultured Verrucomicrobiota bacterium | reverse complement strand
GCTGCGCTCAAGCAGGAACTCAGGAAGGCAATCGTCGGGCAGGACGCCGTGATCGACGACGTGATCCTGGCGTTGTTTTGCGGCGAACACGCGCTGCTGACCGGTGTGCCGGGGCTGGCCAAGACGCTGTTGATCCGGTCGCTGGCGGAGTCGCTGGACCTGTCGTTTAAGCGCATCCAGTTTACACCAGACCTGATGCCGTCGGACATCACCGGCACGGACATCGTGCAGGAGGATCCGGAGAGCGGCCGGCGCCGACTGGAGTTTTTGCAGGGCCCGGTTTTTGCAAACCTGCTGCTGGCGGACGAGATCAACCGTACGCCGCCGAAAACTCAGGCGGCGATGCTGCAGACTATGCAGGAGCGCGAGGTCAGTGTCGGCCGGGAGACTTACGCGTTGCCGAGTCCGTTTTTTGTTTTTGCCACGCGCAACCCGATTGAGCAGGAGGGCACGTATCAGTTGCCGGAGGCAGCGACGGACCGCTTCATGCTGTCGATTCAGGTGAACTACCCGACGGTTGATGAGGAGATCGGCGTGGTCAGTGAAACGACCGGAGTCGATGCGCCGGAGTTGTCGCCTGTACTTTCCGGCGCAGAGGTGCAGCAGATCCAGCGGCTTGTCCGGGCAATGCCTGTGTCGCAGGACGTCATCCGCTACGCGGTGCTGCTGGCCAACGCGAGTCGGCCGGAGAGCGAGCAGTCGACCGATATCATCCGCGAGTTTGTGCGTTTTGGTGCGGGGCCACGTGCGTCGCAATACCTGATCCTCGGAGCCAAGGGGCGGGCCGCCATCGCGGGCGCCCCGTGTGTGAGTTTTGAGCATGTACGTGCGGTGGCGGAGCAGGTGCTGGAGCACCGCGTGCTGTGTAACTTTAAGGCGAAGTCCAATGGGGTGGATGAGGGCCGGATCGTTAAGGAGATTCTCAGCGCCGTCAGCGAGACGGACTAACGCACGCGCGGTTTACCGGTGAACACCCCACTGGCCATCGACGAAAAGCTACTCGCGCTCGCGGGGGATTTGCCGTTGCTCGCGCGCAACGTGGTCGATGGCTACTTCCATGGCCTGCACCGCAGTGCGCGTCGCGGCTCAAGCCCGGTTTTTGCGGCGCACCGGCCGTACATGGTGGGAGATCCGGCGCGGCTGGTCGACTGGCGTGTCTGGGCAAAGACGGATCAGCTTTTCATCCGCGAATACGAGCAGGAGACCAACCTGCGCGGCTATCTTTACCTCGATACCAGCCGGTCGATGGCCTACGGCGACGGTGCGCAAAACAAGATGGCCTACGCCCGGTTGCTCTGTGCTGTGTTGGCGATGTTGATGCAAAACCAGAATGATGCGCCCGGCATCGGGTTTGTTGGCCAGACCGGTTACGAGGATCGTACTCCGGCGATACCGCCCAGTAGCCGGGGCGATCATCTTCACGTGTTGCTGGATCGGCTCGCACGGACGAAGGCGGACGGTGAGGCCGATGACCTTGGGCAGTTCGCTGGGCTGCTTGCGCTGGGGCGGGAGCGGGCGGTCTCTGTGCTGGTGTCGGATGGCTATTTTCCCGGGCAACAGGGCCGCGACTTCCTCACGCAACTCAACGAGCGAGGTCACGAGGTTTTATTTTTGCACGTGCTGCACCGCGACGAGATTGACCCGCAGTTCGAGGACGACGTCTTGTTTGTGGACAGCGAGACGGGCGAGGAGATCGAGGCCGACGGCCGGGGCATGCGTGCCGGGTACGACAAGAAATTCGGCGCGTTCCTTCGCTCGATCGAGTCGCTCTGCCTTGAGCACGAGACCGCCTACTGCCGCATCATCACCGACGAGCCGATGGACCTCGCCCTGTCAGCGTTCCTGTCCCGGCGTGCCGAACTGTTTTAGCTGAGATGAGCTTCACCAACCCATGGCTTTTTGCTGCCGGAGTGGCGTGCCTCGCGATTCCGGTATGGGTACATTTGCAGCGTCGTCGCCAGCCACGCCGCGTGGTGTTTAGCACGAACCGCTTCATCGACCCGAGCGAATTGTCCACTCGCAAGAAGCGCAGCATTCAGGACTGGCCGCTGTTTTTGCTCCGTTGCCTGGCGGTGCTGTTTCTCGCGTTGGTTTTCTCGAAAGTCTTTTTCGCCGGCATGGCGGCGACGCCCAAGCCGCAGCGCGAAGCCATCGCGCTGGTTGTGGATCGTTCCGCCTCCATGCAGGCCAAGTCCGGTGATGGGACGGCCTTCGATGAGGCCAAGCGCTTGGCAAGCCTGGCACTTGACGAGACGGGACACGGCAGCCAGATCGCCGTCCTGTTTACGCCGAGCCAAGCGGATGAGCCTGTGCGCTGGGTTCGGCCTTCCGAGGCCAAGCGTACGCTGAATGTCGCCGTGCCCTCACATCGCGTGGGCGACCTTGTGGCGTCGATCCAAAAGGCCGCCCAGTCGCTTGGCCGGTTCGGCCCGGATTTTCCGAAAATCATCCATGTCGTGAGCGACCTGCAGCTCAGCGCGATTGAGGAACTCGACGATCTCACCCTGCCGCCCAACGTCACTCTGCGCGTGGCCAAGGCCGGTGAACTGGAACCGGTGAACGGCGGATTTCAGGTCGGCGCTCGTGGCCGGGGCGTACTGCGAACCGGCGTGTATCAACACTCACAGCCAAGTGGCATGGTCACCGTGGAGGACGAACTGCATGGCGAAACGGAGGGCGCCCGCTTGGCCAAGCGCGAGTTGGCCATGGCCGGAGGGCAGACCGCGTTTGCGGTTCCGTACACTGCCGGCAACCGGTATGGCTGGGTAGCGCGTACGCTTGCCACGCCGCCCGTGGACGCCTGGCCGGGCGATGACCGCGCGTACGATGCGTTTTATGTCCAGCAACCACTGCCGGTACTGTTGATCGAGCCGAAGTCGACTGCGAAGACGTTCCTCCGCAAAACATTCTTTCTTGCCCGGGCGCTCTCGCCGGAAAACTTTAGCGAAGACATCCCGATGCAGTTTGAGCTGCAACATGGCACGCCGATATCTGCCGCTGCGGAGTTGTTGACACTCACAAAACCGGACAGCAGCCGGGGATTGGTGGTGTTGCCGGACGGGGCAAACCTGACCACGGGCGGTGCCACAGCCCTCAAGAAATTTGTCTTCAACGGCGGTGGGTTGCTGGTTTTTGGTGGGCCGGAATTTCAGGCCGGATCAATCGATGCGGCACTCGACGAACTGCTACCGGTTTCGGTTGGCGAGACGGAGCCGCTTGATGACATGGTGACCCTTGAGGCGGTCTCAACGCGTCATCCTTTATGGGGTGAGCTGAGCGCGGAACACCGTCGCCGGTTACGCAGATTGCCGTTGACGCATCGCCACGCAGCCATGGCGCGAGCCGGTGCTGTGACGCTGGCAAGCTTTGCGGATCGTGTTCCGTTCATTGCCGAAAAAACGCACGGGGCCGGCCGCGTGATTTTTGTGAATGCCAGTGCGGATCGCAGCTGGGGCAAGTGGCAGACGGACGGGGCGTTGTTTGTAGTGACGGCACACCTGCTTGCTGTTCGTGCCGGTGGCCAGACAGAGAACCTGCGGCGCGATGTCACCACACAGGGCAGTACCGGCCAAACGCTCACGCTAAGGCTGCCGGAGAATTCCGCCGGCCAGACATTTGAGCTGAACAAAAAAACATTCACGGCGAACAATGAAAACCGGCTCGTGGTCGATCTGCCGGAGGAACCCGGTGTATACTCGCTGACCGACGGTCAGGGCGGTCTCGTTCAATTGATCGCGGTAAACCTGCCGCCCGGGGAGTCGGACCTCGCCTCGGTGCAGGGTATCGTCGTGCAGCGGCAACTCGAGAAACTGCGGCAGAGTAGCGATGGGGAATCGGCGGCTTTCCTCAAGGCCGGCACCGAGTCGGAAAGCTCGGTGGTCTGGCGTACCGTCCTCATTTTGCTCGCCCTGCTGTTGGCCGCCGAGCCGTTGATCAGCAACCGATACCACTCAGCGATCACGAAAACAAAATGAGCAACGGGACATTCAAAAACGAACTGAACCAACGGGCCGACGTCCGATCCCGAATGCTCACGCGCCGAACCAGGTTGGCCTCGGTCACGGTTGCGCTTGGGGTGCTGTTGCTGCTCGGGGTGATCGATTTTTTCAGCGAGGCCGGAACCGGGCCGCGTCTGTTTTTGACCCTGCTCGCCCTGACCGCAGTCGTCAGTTTGGTTTTGCGTTTGCGAAACTCGCGAGTGCCGCAACCGGTTGACGAACTGGTGGACGCCACCGAGACACTGGCGGACGACACCACGCTCGCCCTGCGCACGGCGGCGGATGACTCCGCTCGCGACGCCACGGCCCGGGCCGAAATGGGCGCGGAACTACTGGAGCGACTGGACGCTCACGCCGCGGGGTTGTTGAACGATAATCCGATGCCGCTCCGGGCGGAGCTGCGCCGGTGGCAGGCCGGGTTGACGGCGGTGCTCACGCTTTCGTTGGTCTTTGTGGCACTGGGCGGTTGGCTGAGTTTTCTGCGCCTGGCCCTGCCGGGCGCGGACCTGACCTACACGCAGGTGCGCTTGGCCAAGCTGCCGGAGCGGCTCGCCAAGGGCGCGACCATCGAGGTGTCGGGGCAGGTGACGGGTCGCAAGGCCGATGAGGTCACGGTGCGACTCGCCGCGCTTGGCCAAGCACAGACTGCCTCGGTGGCCGGGGACGGCTCGTTTCGTGTCGTGGTGCCGAACGTCTCCGAGCCGACCCCGATGCAGGCTTTTGCCGGGGATGGGCAATCGGAGACGTACGATCTCGACCCGTACGATCTTCCTTCCGTGGCAAATTATCGTATTGAGGTTGTTCCCCCGGCTTATGCGCAGCGATTGAAAAAGACGGTCGATGAGCCAAACTTTGATGTCATCGAGGGCAGTTCGATCCACTACACAATTGAGACACTTGAGCAGCCGGCCGAGGCGGTGTTCGCCATCGCTGGCGGCGAGGAAAACGCGGCTGAGAATCTGCCGTTCACCGTGGGGGCGACCAACCGGTTTGAGCTGCGGCTGCCGCTGCTTGCGGAGTCGATCAAGTACAGCCTGCGGTTGACTGGACGGCACGGTGACATCGCGATCAACCCGGAGCCTCACCGCATACTCGTGCTGCCGGATGAGCCGCCGACAATCAAGATCGTGTCCCACACCGGAGATGAGTTCGAACTGGGTAAGCCGGTTCAATTTCAACTGCGTGGTACGGATGACGTCGGCATCGACTCGCTCAAGCTGCTTTACCGCAAGATCGGCGAAACGCCCGAGGCGCAGTCGGTGGAGTTTGCCGAGGCGGAGGCGCATGAGTTCACCACCGGTGCGTCGCTCGACTTTTCCGGACTGGAGTTGAAGCCGTACGACATCGTCGCGGTGCACGCCGAGGCGCGGGACGGCAACGTGTTGAGTGGTCCCGGTATCGGCGAGTCGGAGGTGATCCTGATCGAGGTGCCGCTCCCGCCCGGTGACGATGGGAGTCAGGGCGGCGGCGGAGGTGGCGGTGGCGGAAACGAGGAGCGCGTCAACCCGCTTGAGATGCAAAAGCACATTCTCACCGACACCTCACGACTGCCGTACGACCCGCCGGCGAAGGATCGGATTCCCATCCGTGCTGAGCAACTCGAGGCGCATGGCTATGTGGAGCAGCTCCGCGAACAGGCCGACACCGTGACCACGGATTTCGTGGCGATGCAGTTTTCGCTGGAGCTGCGGATGGCGGCCTCGGCGATGAAACTCTCGGCCAGACACCTGCAGCCGTACAACCGGAAACAGGCAATCACCGCACAGGAGCTGGCCATCGCTGCGTTGACGCGGGCTGCGGCACTGATCCCGGATGATCAACAAATGCCCGGTCAGAGCGAAGACGCCGGACAGGATGGACAACCGAAAATCACGCTCAAGGAGTCCAGCTCTTCCAGCAGTTCCGAGTCGGAAAACAGCGAGGAGCAAATGAAGGAATTGCTGGCGCAGATCGAGCAGATGATCGCCGAGCAGGAGGCGTTGAATGAGGCATTGGCCGCGGCGGAGGAGGGCAGTGAGACTGCGTCCGACCCCTCGGCCGAGGCGCAGGCGCAACTGGGCCAACGCTCAAGTCAGGCGGCACAGACAGCTGCCGGGTTGCCGATCCCGACCGGCGCGCAGGGCGGTGCTGAGGCGTTGTCCGGATTGCTGGAGGCGGCGGCAAACCTGCTTGGCCAGGCTTCCGGCGAGATCGAGGATCAGGCGCTTGGCCAAGCGCTGCAACTCGGAACCGAAGGCGAGGGGACGTTGACTGATGCGGCTGAGTTGCTGCGGGCCGCGCTTGGCCAAGCGGACCGAATCCTTTCCGAGGCGAACGAATTACCCGCCGGCTACGCGCCGTTGATCGAGAATTATTTGCGGGCGATCTCCTACGAGGAATGACGAGGCCCTCATCGTGAACGAGACATCGCCAGAGATTTATTTTCAGCTCACGCCGGTTTGGCAAGGGGTGGCGGTGTTGTGTGCCCTGCTGCTGGCGCTGGGCTTTTGGTCGTACCGGCGGGCAGGCAAATTATCGTCGTCGCGTCAGGTGTTGCTGTGGTGTCTCCGTGTTGCCTCGGTGGGGCTGGTTTTGTTTTTGTTGGCGGACCCGCATCGGATCGGCCGTGAGGCATTTGACGAGCCGCGTGAGATCGCGATTCTGCTCGACGTTTCCCAAAGTATGGCGCTGCAAGACACGCCCGACCAAACGACGCGCTTGGCCGTGGCCAAGGCGTTGGCCGGGACGATCCAGTCGCAGGACGAGATCGCCGAACACTTGAAGCTGTATACGTTCGGAGAGCAGTTGGGCATGACTAACGAGCTGGCGGCGGTGATGGCGTCGGAGGGGTTCTCCCGTTTTTCCGCCGCGGTGGCATCGCTGCTCAACCAATCACGTGATGTGCCGCTGGGTGCGGTGGTGGTGTTAAGCGACGGGCAGTTCGAAGATTCGGCGGCCAGCCGCGAGTCTGCGTTGAAGCTGCACCGTGCCGGTATCCCGTTGTTTGCCTTTGGCTTCGGCACGCCGGAAGAGGAGGCGGACGTGGTTTTGCGTGGGGCGGCCGGCGGGCAGATCGTTCCGTTTGACCCGAAGGTTCGACTAAGTCTTGCGGTGGACAGCCCCGGCTTTGCCGGCAGAAAAACAATGGCGACCGTCCGGCGCGGCGGGCGGTTGTTGCACGAACAGGCGGTCGCGCTCACCGGTAAACCTCAGGAGGTGGTGCTGGAATTTGACTCACCGTACGAGGGGTTCGCCGAGTACAGCGTGAGCCTGGATCAACACGAAGGCGAGCGACTGGACGACAACAATGCCCGGCGGTTTGGTGTCGACTTGCGGGACGAAAAAATCCGCGTGCTTTACATGGAGGGCACGCCGGGTGCCACCGACACGCTGGAGAACGCGCTTGAGCAGGATCCGCAGATGGAAGTGACTTCGCTTTATTTTCCACAAAACACCTCGATCGTGTTCGCGAAGAAAAGCCCGTACCGCACCGACCGCAAGGGCCGTCGAGTCTACAATGTCGCCCATCCGTACCGGGGTTTTCCGACCAACATGGTTTCACTGCTCAAGTACGATGTGGTCATCAACAGCGATATTTATCGGGAGGCGTTCACCCCGGAACAACTCAACAACACCGTTTCGCTGGTGGAGCAGCACGGCGGTGGCTTCGTGATGGTTGGCGGATCGACGGCGTTCGGCGCGGGGCAGTACGACAAGACCGTGATCGACAAACTCATGCCGGTGGACGTGGTCGGCAACCGCGACTCGGAGTGGCGCGGGTTCAGGCTCAAGATCCCTGAGGAGGCGTACGATCATCCAATTATGCGGGTTGGATCGACTGTCGATGAGTCACGTCAGGCGTGGAACGAAAAATTTCCCGGATTCGGCGGGCTGAACCTTGTCAATCGTCTAAAGCCGGGAGCCGTGTCGCTGGCATTGCACGGCAGCAAGTCCAACCAGTACGGTCCATTGGTTGTCTTTGCGGTGCAGCAGATCGGGCGCGGGCGCACGATGGCGTTTACCTCTGACACCACGCCCGGCTGGGGTGCTTCGTTCGAGAGCCGGTTCGGCACGCCGACAGATCGCAACGGCTACTACCGACAATTTTGGAACAACGCCATCCGGTGGCTGGCGGCGGATCGCATCCAGCGTAAGGCCGGCGAGATTCAGATCGGCCTTCCCGTCGGGTCGGTTCATCTCGGCGAGACCGTGCCACTCACGGTGACCACCTTGTCTCCCGACCCGGAGGCCAAGCTGACAGTTAAGCTCGTCCGGCCAGACCGCACTGAGGTGGAGTTGCCGCTGGAGTCGAGCCTAAGTGACGGGAGTTTTGCGGCATCGTTTGTTGCCGAACAAACGGGGGCGCACCGGATAGTCGCGCGCTTGGCCAAGGCCGGAGATGAAAACGTGTTTGCGCGGGAACTCGTTGAAGTGATTCCGAATCGTCGGGAGCTGGCATCGACCAAGGCGAATCACGAGTTGTTGGCGTCACTCGCCGCGACCACCGGTGGCCGGTTCAGCGCCGGGCCGGGCGAGGCGCTGCCGATGGGGCAGCTCGGTGAGATGGAGGCGCAATTCGTCGAGTACCGCGAAAGCTCCACATGGGATCGGTGGTGGCTACTTCTTCTGCTCGCCGCATTGCTGGGTGCAGAGTGGTCACTGCGCCGTGGCTGGGGCCTCGCCTGATCGGATAGTGACCAAGCGCTTGGCTTGCTTGCTGGGTTGATACCACTAATCTGTCGGCGCATTTTCATGACGCGCAAAATTACTCTTCTCGTTTTCTCGATACTCGCGGTCAGGCTGTTGTCAGTTCAGGCAGCGGACGACTCCACGGTCCGGGTTTTCATTTTTGCGGGGCAATCCAACATGGTCGGCTCCGATTCGAGGGTGGCAGATATCAAAAACTTCCCGCCATACGCCGGGCTGGAGCATCCACAGGAGGAAGTCCGTTTTTCCTATTCGATTGGCCGGGAAAACAAGACGAATAGCAACGGCTGGGTGGCGCTGGAGCCGGTCAACAACACCGTCGGGCCGGAGTTGAGTTTTGCACGGAGGGTGACGCAGTCTATCGATGCGCCGGTGGCCATCATCAAGTGCGCTGCCGGTGGCACGCACCTCGGCGGAGACTGGAATCCGGACGATCCGATCGGATTTAAAATGTACCCATTGGCGTTGAAGCTGGTGCGCGATTCGCTCGCCGAGCTGGAGCGGCAGGGTGTTCGCTATCGGCTCGAGGGCTTCATGTGGCATCAGGGCGAGAACGACATGTTCAACGAGGGCTACATGAAAAACTACGGCTCGAACCTGAAGAACTATCTCGCCAAGTGGCGCCGCGATCTCAAGTCACCGAAGTTGAAATTTTACATCGGCGAACTTTGCACCAAGACCATCTGGGGCATGGATCTACGGCCGAGAATGTATGCCATCAGCCGGGGGCAGCGCGCCGTCACGGAGGTGGATCCGTTGGCGGAATACGTGCCAACGTCGCATGTGGGCGTGGAGATCGGTCACCCGGTTGGGCTGCATTATCACTACGGCACGCTTGGCCAATTGCAGCATGGCGACAACTACGCCACAGCCTACCTGCGATCGCTTGGCCAAGCGCAAAACCCCAGGCGGCCGCTCAAGCGTTGGCCGTACAAAAAGGGGAGCGAGGTGAACCTGTTCATTCTCGCCGGGCACCGAAACATGGAGGGCGAACGGGCATTCGTGCAGGATGCGTCCAAGCTTGGCCAAGCCGAGTTGCTGAAGGACAACCCCGGCATCGCATTCAGGTACAGCCTTGGCGGAGGCTACCGCAAATCAAACGGCTGGGAGCCGCTTGGCCAAGCGGGATATTACGACACGTTCGGGCCGGAGCTGAGTTTTGCCAGCGTACTCAAGACCAAGCGCTTGGCCAACGTTGCTATCGCCAAGTTCACCCATAGTGGTTCACAAATCATCGATTGGACACCGGAGGGCAGCATGGCCAGGTCGCGCCACATTTATCCTGCGTTCGTACGGTTTGTTCGGGAGTCGATTCGGGAACTGGAGGCCAAGGGGCATGCCGTGCGTCTGGCTGGTATCGTTTACCATCTCGGCGAAAACGACATGTCGTTTTATCCCTATCGAAAAGAGGCCGCCAGACGGTTGCAGGCGATCATCAGTCAGAGTCGAAAAGATCTTGGCCAGCCGGAACTAAAATGGTTCGTCAGCCAGCAGCCTCCGACAGATGAGAAGGGTGTCAACAGGATCGATGTTGTGGCAGACATGGAAAAAGTGGCCGTCGCAGACCCAAACCTGATCCACATCAAGGCGTTCAACCTGCCTCCTCAAAAGAAGCGACTCGTCCTCGACACCGCAGGGGTGATCACGCTTGGCCGACTGCTGGGTGAGCGGGTTGCTGCGGTTGATTGACCTTGCGGGGGCATGGACATTGAGCAACTCTCTGCGCCGACTTCAAGACATGATACACAGGATTATTACCCTTTCGTTGTTGCTTGGCTTGGCCGGTAGCCTGGCTGCGGAATCCAAGTTTGCTGCGACAGACTGGCCGAACTGGCGAGGGCTGACGTCTGACGGGCAGGCCAAGTTCGTAGAAGGTCTGCCGACCGAGTGGAGCGAGACGAAAAACGTCGTCTGGAAAACGCCGATACCCGGCCGGGGACACAGCACGCCGACACTGGTTGGTGACCGAATTTATCTTGCGACAGCAGATGAAGATGAGATGTACCAATCCGTGCTCTGCATCGACAAAACGGACGGCAAACTCGTTTGGGAAACCAAGGTTCACGAAGGTCAATTTGCGGTGGGCCTGAACAAGCACGCGTCGCACGCCGGGACGGCAGTGGTACACGACGGCGAACGATTGTACGTGAACTTTGTGATCGGTAATCAGGCGTACGCCTCGGCGCTGGGACTCGACGGCAAGCTGCTTTGGCAAAAGCCGATCGGCAAGTACAAGGTGCATCAGGGCTATGGCAGCTCGCCGATGGTGTTTGGCGACATCGTCGTGGTGAAGGCCGACACAAAAATCGGCGGTGCGATCTGCGGGTTGGATAAGAAAACCGGCCGCGAAATCTGGCGTCAGGAGCGTCCCAAGCTGCCGAATTATACCACACCGGTGGTGATTGAGGCGGCGGGTAAACAGCAGATGGTTTTCTGCGGATGTGAATTGGTCACGAGCCTCGACCCATTGACCGGCAAAAAACTGTGGGAGGTGCCCGGTTCAACCGAGGAGTGCGTATCGACGCTCGTTACGGACGGGACGCATATTTTTGTGAGTGGCGGCTGGCCGAAAAACCACACAGCGGCCATTGTGGCCGACGGCTCCGGTAAGGTGGCTTGGAAAAACTCCGCCCGGGTTTATGTGCCGTCGATGCTCATCCGCGACGGGTTTCTGTACGTGACCATGGACGCCGGGTTCGCCATCTGCTGGAACGCGGAGACCGGGAAACAGCAGTGGAAAGAACGGTTGGGCGGTGCGTTTTATACATCACCTGTGATGGCTGGAAACCGGATCTACGGGACGAACCTCGCCGGAAAGACGTTCGTTTTTGAGGCCAACCCGGACGATTACAAATTACTTGCCACGAACCAGCTTGGTGACGAGGTGTATGCCTCCCCGATCGTGAGCGGAAACCGGCTGTACCTGCGCGTGGCGTTCAAGGACGACGAGCGGCAGGAATTCCTCTACGCTATCGGAAGCCGATGAGCCCAGGTGAAAAAACCGCCTCGGGGATTGTCTGGCCGGCCGTTTCCCGTTAGAACGGGTTCGGATGCCATCCGTTGGAGAGCAATTGAGGAGTGCCCGCGAAGCGCAGGGCAAGTCCCTCGAAGACATCGGCAGTGAATTAAAGATTCGCGTCGATCATGTGACGGCCCTTGAGGCGGGCGACTTTGACAAGTTTGACGCTCCCATCTTTGTTCGAGGGTTTGTTCGCTCATATTGCCGGATACTCAAGCTCGATACGAACGCGCTTGTCGTGCAGCTCAATCAGGAACTGGGTGGCACGGAGACCCTGAGTACGGATCCGGCGCTTCCTGGGAAACGGGGCTTTGTCGATGGCCTGACGCTGTTTCTATCCCGGCTCAACTGGAGCGTCTGGCTACCATTGATCGTGCTGGTCAGCATCGCGGCGATCGTCCTGCTGGTGGTCAACACCACGCAGGCCCAGAAGGAGGAACTCCGTCGTGGCGACTGGATCAACGCGCTGCCGGAAACGCAATACACACCGGTTCGCACCAACGTACTGAGTCTTGAGCTGCAGATCCCGTCTGCACCGGTCAAGCCCCCGTCCACCAACACCCCCGGTGGCTGACTAGTTTCACCCCCGTTTATCGCTTGGCCAAGCGCTTGGTTTTGGCTTGTCAAAAGCGCGGCGTGACGGCGTTCTTTGGGCCGTCCTTTTTGCGAAATGTCTGACCCCACGAATCCATCACCCGTTTCCAACCTCATCCTCCGGCATGAATCGGATGCCGCCCGGGAACGAAGCGCCTGCGGGCACCGATACCGGCTGATCAGTAAAGGGGACGAGCAGGTCGCTGCCTGGGCGCACGCGGTGGATATCGATGGGGCCAAGCCGCACTATCACAAGATCGCCACCGAGCTTTACTACGTACTGGACGGGGAAGGATCGGTGATGCTCGACGGGGAGGAGCGCGAGGTGCGCAAGGGTAGCATGGTGCACATCCCGCCCGGGGTGGTGCACGGGGCGGTCGGTAAAATGCGGGTGCTGGTTGTCGGCATACCGGACATTGACGACTCGGATGTGTACTATGTTTAGTCAAGTCCCCGAAAAGATTTTAACATGAGAAAAGAACTCAGAATGATTGCCGCCGGCTGTGTGCTGGCGATGTTTAGCGGTACGGCTATGCAGGCCGAGGTCGATACGGAGGCACTGCCGGATGTCGAGGAAGGTTTCGAGATTGGTTTCTTCGTGAAGGAGCCGCACATCATCAACCCGTCGGCGTTGTGTTTCGACAAGCACGGCCGACTTTATGTCGGGGCAGGACCGCAGTACCGGCATCCCCGGCCGGATTCGCCGACGGACTACATTAAGATTCTCATCGACAAGGACGGCGATGGCAAGGCGGAGACGGTGAAGACGTTTGCCGACGGGCTGAACTCGGTACAGGCCATGGCGTGGCGCAACGACGAGTTGTGGGTGGCCAACTCGCCGGAGTTGACCGTTCTGCGCGACACGGATGGCGACGATGTGGCCGACGAGTATCAGGTTATTTTCACCGGGTTGAACAATCTGCGCCATGGCCTGCACGGCCTCAACTGGGGACCGGACGGCTGGCTGTACATGAGTATGGGTAACACGTGGGTGAAGGATCACGCGCCGTTACCGGTGCGTCAGTTGCAGGGCAACAAGTCGAACGACCAAACGAAGTATCCACTTACCAAGGTTTACACGCGTGAGACGTATCCGAAGAGTTATCACCCTATGAACAAGCGCGAGACTGAGGGTGGCATTTTTCGGTGTCGGCTCGGCGGACACGACCTCGAGTTGTTTGCCCGCGGTATGCGCAACCCGTGGGATATCTGCATGGATAGCGGCTTCAACTGGTTGGGCACGGACAACGACCCTGGGCGGCCGGGCGAGCGCATCTTCATGCCGGTGCAGCACGGGCACTACACCATGCGGCATCCGTGGGTGTTTGACTGGATGGGCAAGCACATCGCCGTTGCGCCGGCATCGGATCTTTTTCCAAGTGTGAGCGGTTCCGGTACCGGCGTTGTGTTCTACGATTCCACCCATTTTCCAGAGAAGTATCGCGGCCGTTACCTGATTGCGGATTGGACCAATAACTGCATCTTTCTTTACAATCCGATGTGGGACGGCTCCCTGCAGGTGCCGGCCGAGACCAAGCGCAAGCTGGTCGATGGCGGTGCCACCCAGGGTGGCGACCTTGGCTACAAGGGGGCGAAGGGCCGCTCATTGTTTCGGCCAACGGACATCGAGGTCGGGCCGGACGGTGCGGTGTACATGGCTGGGTGGGGGTCCGTCTACGGCACAGAGTATGTCCCGGCCAGTAAGTGGACCCCGGAGGAAAATGCCAAATATCAGGGCCGCGTATTTCGTCTGCGCCACAAGGAAAACTCGCTCGTCGATCGGAAAACTTGGGACACGGCCAAGCGCAAAAAGACCTTGGCCGAGTGGACGTTTAATGAATTGATCGAGGACATCGGTCACCAGCTCCAGGTGTGGCGGGTTAACGCGCAGGACGAACTAATCCGCCGCGGAGCTGCCGTGCGCAAGCCACTCATTGACGCGATCGATTCCGGCAAACTTTCTGAGGCGCAATCCACATGGAGCGTCTGGGCGCTTGGCCACATTGACGGCCGCAGTGGCAACAGCAAGACCATCACCGACTACGCCTTGGCCAACCGCCGTGCCGACTTAAACCTCCGCATTCAGGCCACGCGCATTCTTGGTGAGAATATGGCCAAGGACTCGATCCCGGCGCTCATCCTGTTGCTTGACGACAAGGAGCCGCGGGTGCGCTTGGCCGCCGTGCAATCGCTTGGCCAGATCGGTTGGTCAGGCAACAATGATGCCATCCTGCAGGCGCTTGCCGACGAGACAGATCGGTTGACGTTCTACAGCGCATGGCAGGTGATGCGCCGTCAGGTGTCTCTCGAGGAACGCCGTTCGCTGGTGGATGATGAGCGTGCCGGCATCCGTTTGATGGCCGCACTCAGCTTGATGGAAGAACGGCGGGCCACCCCGGAGGAAATCTTTGCCCTTCAGGACGATGCCGATCTCCGCGTCAGCTCCATCGCCAACGATTGGTTGCAAAAAACCGGTGCCCGAAAGGCCTCCGTGTCGTTGACTGCGCTTGAGAGAAATTTCCGCGAACAGACTCGTGTCAGCATGAAGGCGAGCGGCGACTACAGCGTGTACTTCACGACCGACGGTTCCACGCCCAAGGCTGACGGCGAGGCGGGCAAGTACACCGACGAGTTGATCGTCGAAAAAGATACGGTGATCAGAGCGGCTGCGTTTGCCGGTGGGCGGCAGGTCTCCAAGGTGGAGACACTGGCCCTGCATCGCATTACCGATTCCGAGTGGGCCGACCGATTGTTCGTCCGCAAGCTCAGCGCAAAGGGTTCGGGCAATCGCTACGATGCGGTCGACGACGGACTGCAACGCGGTGTTCTCGCCTACGCCGACGGTTCCGGCGAGACGATCACTGAACTCCCGGAGAGCATCGCCGGGGCGACACTGGTCCGCACCCACCCGAAGGATGCCGGTGTCGGGGGGGATGAGTTTTTGAGTTTCGAAATCAACCTGCCGGCCAATTTGTACGTAGCCTATGACGCCAAGGCCGCGCCGCCGGTTTGGGTAAAGGGCGGTTACACCAAGGTTGACGGTGCGGTGACCACCAGCAAGGGCAACCGCTTCGATGTCTACCAACGCTCGGTACCCGCGGGGCGTGTGACGCTTGGCGGCAACAATGCGGGGGGCGATCAAAAAGCGGCCATGTATCAGGTCTATCTCACCAAGGCAGGACTGAAGAAGGCTACAATCGCCGCTTCGGTCAAGGCTTTGGACAAGGCCGACCCAGCACACGGCCGCGAAATATTTTTCGGCCGCGGCACCTGTTTCGCCTGCCACAAGGCGGCCGGGCAGGGGATCACGCTTGGCCCGGATCTGAACGGCATCCGTACCCGGCGCGATGTCGAGTACGTCATCCGTTCCATTCTCGTCCCGGACGAATACATCGTGGAAGGCTTCCAGCAGACCAGTCTCGCGATGAAGGACGGCCGCAAGCTGTTCGGCATGATTCAGGAGGAAACAGCCGAGACGGTGAAAATTTACCTGCCCACCGGCGAGCAGGTCGTCGTCCGTGCGGCGGACATTATCAAACGGGATGACGCCAAGAACTCCGGCATGCCATCGAGTTTTGTCTACACGCTCAGCGACAAGGATGTGGCCGACTTGACCGCCTGGATCATGACGTTGCCGTAAGACGATGAGGATTCGTATTTTCCTGTTGGTGGCGATGCTCCTGCTTGGCCAAGCGCTTGGCCAAGCGGAGGTGCTGCTCGAGAGAGGCTCGGACTGGCGCTACCTCAAGGGCTCCCAGACGCCCGGCGACTGGCGGGCGGCAGACTTTGCCGACAGCACTTGGCCAAGCGGCCCCGCGCCGTTTCGTTACGGCGACGGGCAGGGCGGCACAGTGCTGGACGACATGCCGCGCCGTTACTCCACCCTCTATCTGCGCCGGACGTTCGAGGCACAAAATGTCAGCCAATACAGTGTGCTCGATCTATTGGCCAACTTCGACGACGGGTTTCTCGTCTGGATCAATGGCAAACTGGTGACCGGGGCAAATCCACCGCGCGGTGCGGCCTCGCAACTGGCCTCTGGTACACACGAGTCCGGCCGGTTTGAGGCATTCGAGATCAGCGATCCCGGTTCGTTTTTGAAAAACGGGATCAACACCATTGCCGTTCAGGGGTTCAACCTTAGCCTGACGAGCAGCGACTTTTTGATCGATGTCGAGTTGGTTGGCATCCTCAAGGACGCTGAGCCCCCAAGGCTTGTGGGCTTCTCGCCCAAACCGGGTCAGCTCGATCAGCTCAACCGGGTCACGTTGCAGTTCAGCGAGCCGGTGCGCGGCATCGACGGGAGTGAGCTGCGGCTGAACGGCGAACCGTCCATCGCGATCGATGGGGAGGGTGCTGAGTGGTCGTTTCAGTTTGAGGAAGCCGACTATGGTGAGGTCGCATTGACGTGGGAGGCCGACCACGGTATCGAGGATTTTGGTCGCCCGGCAAATCCGTTCGTCCCGGGTACGAAAGAATTGGCGCGATACCGGGTGGTCGATGATGTCCCCCCAACCCTCTCGGAAATCCTACCGCCCCCCGGTGCCACGGTGCGTGAACTGAAACGGCTGCGGCTGTTTTTCGATGAACCGGTCAACGACCTCCGTGTGGAGGACATCCGCATCAACGGCGAGGCACCGAAAGGTGTGACCGGTTTTTCCACCGGCCCGTGGGAGGTGGAGTTTAAGAAAATCAAGGGCGGCAAGGTGACGGTCTCTTGGTCTGGGTCACACGGCATCACCGATCGGGCGGCCAAACCGAACGCATTCACGGGTGGCGGTTGGTCCTACACGGTGGACCCGAACCATTGGCCGGGCAGCGTGGTGATCAATGAATTCGTGGCCACCAACCAATCCGGATTGAAGGACGAGGATGGGCAGGCGGTGGACTGGATCGAGCTGCAGAATACCGGGCGCAATCTGGTCAACCTTAGCGGCTGGTCGTTGACGGATGACAAAGGCCGCCCCGGCCGGTGGGTGTTCCCTGCTGTCGAGTTGGACGCGGGTGAGTTTTTGGTGGTATTCGCTTCGGGTAAAAACCGGCGTGTTGCCGGTGAGCCGCTGCATACAAATTTCAAGCTCAGTTCAGCCGGTGGCTACGTAGGGCTGTTTAGTCCCGAGTTGCCGCGAAAAACGGTCGACAAGATTACCGGTTACCCGGAACAGCGGGGTAACATCTCGTACGGGCTGTCCGCCACGGACGAGCCTGTGTATTTCATCCGGCCGACCCCCGGCGCTGAGAACGGCGCGGGCAGTTTTGAAGAAATCCTTCGCAGGCCGAAGTTCAGCCGGAAGCGCAGCTTTTTCGCGGAGGCGTTCGAGCTGGAGTTGAGCAGCCGCGATGCTGGCGCGGTGATTCGTTACACGACTGATCACTCGCTGCCGACACAGGACAACGGCAAGCTGTACCGGTCACCGATCCCGATCTCCAAGACCACCGTCATTCGCGCCGTGGCGTTTCGTCGTGGCTCGTGGCCGTCGAGAGCCGCAACGCACACCTACGTACTGGGCGACTCCGATGCCATCACCTCCCTGCCGATCATGTCGCTGGTTACTGACCGGAAAAATCTTTGGGGCGAAACCGGTATCCTTGAGATTGAGCCGCGCAACACGAACAAGCGAGGGATTGCATGGGAGCGGCAGACATCTGCAGAGCTGTTTTTTCCGGACGGCGCGGATGGGTTTCAGATCGAGAGCGGGCTACGGTTGCAGGGTGGGGACTACATACGGAGTCGGCACACGCCGCACGGCCCGGTGCCGTGGAGCAAGTATTCGTTTCGCCTGTACTTCCGCGGTGGCTACGGCGAGAGCCGGTTGAATCATCAGTTATTCCCCGACCTGCCGCTGGACGAGTTTGAGCACGTCGTGCTGCGCGCCGGCATGAATGACTCGATCAACCCGTTCATCTGCGACGAGCTATGCCGCCGATTGTATCGAGACCTCGGCCACGCCTCCAGTCGGGGCGTTTTCGTAAACCTGCTGCTCAACGGCGAGAGTCAGGCCTATTACAATCCGACCGAGCGGGTGGACATTAACTTCCTACGTTCACGTCACGGCGGTGGTACCGAGTGGGATCTCATCGCGCAGTTCGGAGAAATCCGCGAGGGCGACGACCTTGAATGGCGGCGGTTCAAGAGCCTCACCATCGGTGCCGACCTCACCCTCCAGCCGAACTACGACAAGGCGGCAGCGCTGATCGACCTCGATAACTTCATCGACTACATCATGCTGTGCGTCTACGTCGATATGGACGACTGGCCGTACAACAACTGGCGTGCCGGCCGCGAACGCCGTGCCGGAGCCAAGTGGCGGTTTTACCTGTGGGACGCCGAGCGCTCCTTCGGCACCGACGGCAAACAAATGCTGGGCCGGCATCGGCGCGTGGTAACCTCCAACAACCTCACCCGTGGTGCCCTCGCCAGCCGCGCCGACATCGCCCGCATCTTTCAGTCGTTTGCCGCCAACCCGGAGTTTCGTCTACGCTTTGCCGACCGCGTGCAGAAGCACTACTTCAACGGTGGTGTGTTGACAGATGAGAACATCGCGCAACGGCATCGCGAACTGACAGAGCAGATGCAACACGTACTGCCCGACATGAGCCCCCACATCGGCCAAGTCTGGATTCCGCGCCGGCGGGCGATTGTGATGGAGCAGATGGCGAGCATCGACCTGCAGCGTTCGGCCAACGCCCCCCGCTTCAGCCAACACGGCGGCACGGTTTCGAAGGATTTCAAACTAAACATCACCACGCCGGACGGTGAGGTGCGCTACACCATCGATGGCACCGACCCACGCGGGGCGAACGCCAAGCCGTACACCGATCCGATCGCGTTCGACCGCCATACCACCGTCAAGGCACGCACGCTTTTGGACGGCAAATGGAGCGCCCTCACCGAGGCCACCTTCACGCCCGAACCGCTTGGGTTCCCGGTTCGGTTCACCGAGGTGATGTATCATCCCATCGGCGGAAGTGAGTACGAGTTTGTTGAACTGCAAAACATCAGCGAAACCGAGGTTGACCTGAGTTGGCACCGCATCAGTGGTATCGATTTTCTCTTCCGCCTTCAGGCCAAGCTTGGCCCCGGCGAACGTATCCTGTTGACCAGCGCCACCGAACCCGACGCCTTGGCCAATCGCTATCCCCGGTTGAAGATTTACGGGAGGTACAATGGCACCCTGGCCAAGGGCGGCGAAAAACTGGTGCTCGAGAATCCGCTTGGCCAAGCGCGGGTGACGCTCAAGTACAACGACAAGGCCCCTTGGCCAAGCGCGGCCGCCGGCGAAGGCCACTCACTACAAATCATCGATCCCCTGGCCAACCCAAACGACCCTGCCAACTGGCAAGCCAGCCCCGAAAAAGGCGGCACCCCAGGAAAAAAACCCTGAAGTTTTCGACGATCGAACTCAGCCACCTCTGGCCGGGTCGAGCCACGGTGTGCGGGCGTAGAACCAGAATG
>CAJXAU010000003.1 GCA_913050205.1 uncultured Verrucomicrobiota bacterium | reverse complement strand
AGCCTGACAGATTATTTCTGCCAGGTACGCTTCTTATGACGATTTGCGCGTGATTTCTTTTTGCGCTTATGCTTGTTGATCTTTGCTTTCCGGCGTTTCTTCAGTGAGCCCATATATGCTTCGTTACTTTGTTTTCGAGTGGTCTAAAAAAATCAGTGTACAACCTTGTTGAGGGGATACTCGATAATGCCCTCGGCTCCGGCGCTCTTCAGCACGGGAATGATTTCCCGGGCGACAGCCTCTTCAATGACGGTCTCCACCGCCACCCAGCCGCTGCCGCTCAAGCCGGAAACGGTTGGATTACGCAAGGCTGGGAGCTTTTTCAATACCTTTGAGAGGTTTTTTTCCTCGATGTTGAACTTCATCCCGACCTTGGTCTCGGCGTCGAGTGCCCCGCGGAGGAGCATGGCGACGGTCTCGATCTTGTTCCTTTTCCAGTCGTTTTTCCATGTATCACGGTTGGCGATCAGGCGGGGGGTGGAGACGAGTAGTTCGTCGATGATGCGCAAATTGTTGGCGGCGAGACTGGAGCCGGTCTCGGTCACCTCGACGATGGCATCCACCAATTCGCGGGCCTTCACCTCGGTGGCGCCCCATGAAAACTCGACGTTCGCCTTGACTCCGTTTTTCCGGAGGTACTTCTTCGTGAGGTTGACAACTTCGGTGGCGATCCGCTTACCGTTTAGTCCCTTGACGTTCTTAATTGACGACTCATCTGGTACACACAACACCCAGCGTGCGGGGCGACGGGTGGCGCGGCTGAAAATCAACTCAGTTACCTCATGCACCTTGGAGCCGTTCTCCATTACCCAGTCCAGCCCGGTGATGCCGCAATCGAGATAGCCAAGTTCCACGTAGCGGCTGATTTCCTGTGCACGGATGAGGCGAACCTCAATCTCCGTGTCGTCGATGTAGGGCACAAGCGAGCGGGCGCTGGTACGGACGTTGAATCCGGCCTTGGCCATCTTCTCGATGGTCGGTTTCTCGAGGCTGCCCTTCGGCAGACCAAATCGGATGATTTTCTTTTTACTCATTGATTTGCCGCCGCACCGTCCGTTTGGCCTGGGCACGGGAATAGCGCTTGGCGGATTCCTTAACCCGGGTGGCCGGGTTGAATCGCCATGATCTGCGCGGCAGTTTGATGTTCAGTTTCAATTGGCTCCTATGCAGGTAGGCCGATGCGAATCTCGCCGTTGAACAGACGGGCAAGTGTTCGCGGATAAAGTCTGTGTTCCTCTTCCTGAATGCGCCGGTGGAGCGTTTCCGGGGTGTCATCTTCAAGCACAGGCACCACGCCTTGCGCGAGGATGGGGCCGGTATCGATGCCATGATCCACCAAGTGAACCGTGCAACCAGTAACCCTTACCCCGTATTCGTGTGCCTGCTTCCAAGCCTCCAGTCCCGGAAATGCCGGCAGCAAAGAGGGGTGGATATTAATGACCTTTTGCTCGAATGCACGCAGAAAATCGCCCTTGAGAATGCGCATGAAACCGGCAAGCGCAACCCAGTCTGCGCCGGAATCCCGCAGTGCGGCCACATAGGCAGTCTCGGCGGATTCATCCAGTTTGGTGCGATATTTGCCCGGATCAATGTATTTTGATGGGAGGCCAAATTCCCGGGCGCGGTCCAGTATCCCTGCGTCCTCGACATCGCTAGCCACCAGTACGATCTCCGCAGACAACGCGCCGTCCTCACAGGCCTTGGCCAGCGAGACGAAGTTGGATCCCTTTCCAGAACCCAAAACGGCTATCTTGGTCTTGTCACTCATTGAAACCCGTCCACAAACAAGCGCGGACGCAACCTAAACCAAGCGCTTGGCCAAGGGGAGTTTGAAATGGATGCCGGGGTTAATTCAACCTGAGCCAGAAAGCTTTCAGGTAGGCCGGTTCTTGCTGGTCCACCGGGAAGTCCTTCGGCTGCATTGCCTGAAAATGTTGAACAATCTTTCTCCCTCCGTCGCGAATCCCCCGGCGCACGTCTGCTTTGAATTCAGCCGGGGACAGGGTGGCGGCATTGCAGCAGGCAAGGAGCATTCCATTTTTGCGTACCAACGCACTGGCCGACTTGGCCAAGCGCCCGTAATCGCTCTTGGCCCGAAACAGGCCGGAGATCTTCGATCGCGAAAATGTTGGAGGGTCGAGGATCACGAGATCGTACTGCTCGCCCCGCTTGGCCAAGCGCTTGATCCAATCAAAAGTGTCGCCATAGATGAAATCGTGGTCATCCGGGTTTAACTGATTCAGGTGAAAATTTTCCCGCCCCCACTCAAGATATTTTTGGGACAGATCAAGACTGGTAGTGATGGCCCCGGCTCGGGCGGCACAGACGGAGAGGGAGCAGGTGTAGGCAAATGTATTTAGGATTTTCGGCGCACCGACTCCGCGATCAAAAACGGGAAAACCCGGTTCGATGAGATTCGATAAAAGTCGATGACGGTTCTCCCTCATATCAAGGAACAGGCCGGTTGAGTAACCTTCATTGAAGCTGAGTCGGTATCGAAGGTGGTGTTCGGTGGCCTCGAAAAACTCCGGTGCTTCGAGCCCCATGATCAAGCGGGCCGAGGCGTTGGACTTGCTGGTGTTTTGGATTTGGCGATTAAGGTGCTTATGGTAGACCCCCTTCGACTTTAGATTGCTGCGAAGGCTTTGAACGGTCTGCTGTTGGGCGTCGGTGAGTGGGCGCTCTGACTGGACGAGTAAATAGTCAGCAAGACGGTCGATGTACAATCCCGCCCAGCCATCGGCTGCGCCGTGGATGAGCCGACAGACGTTTGTTTTTTGGTTGCGCCCGGATCGGAGCTTACGCAAGGCGCCCCGGGCGGATGAGGGGGGAGTACTCACGGTTTACCAGAAATGCCACTGTTTTTGGGTCACCACCCAGAGGCCAAGCAAAAGATTGGTGATGGCGTGGGCGGTGATCGCATCGCCCAAGCGGTTGGTTCGCAACACCACAACCTGATAGATCATTCCGCAAAGGATGCCCGCCAGCCAATGTTGGTGTGCGAGACCGAAGATGAGTGATGTCCCAAGAAAGGGGCGGATGTCGAATAGGTTATGCGGGGTGAACAACCAATTTGGTGACAGGATGTAGCGGTAAAGAAATGACCGGTAAAAGACCTCTTCCAGCAGCGGCACGACCAGCGTTGATCCGACAATTCGTGTGCCTGCGAACAGCCAGAACATCATTAAGTCGTCGCCGAAATGCTTCTGCAGGTTCCAAGAGTCATCAGGATCCATCAGCTTGGGGTAGGGGAAGTCCAGCCCGATCCAAAGCAGGAAAACCAGCAGTCCGCCGCCCACCGCCTCGATGCTAATGCCCCAGCGCATTTCGCCAACCATCGGCCAGATGGTCCAGATCATCCACACGCCGACGAGCGTCTTCAGCAGATAAATCCAAAACTGGGAATCCTGCCCGAAGCTGCCCTGCGCCGAAGTCAGCACGAGGAAGACTACAAACGGCAGTACGCGCGCGAGTAGCGGCGATGCCTGCAGTTTGTCGTAGAGCGCGTTCATCTCATCCGTGTTTGCTAAGGATGGTTCGGGTGAGAGAGAGAAAACGGTTCATCTCCTTCTCCGTGCCGATCGTAATCCGCAGTCGATCACGAATCCCCGGTTTGTCGAACCATCGCGTGAGAATGTTCTGATCTCGCAATCTGGTGAACCATTCAAAGGCGGTGATACCGTTTGGTTTTGCGAACAGAAAATTTGTCTTGGACGGCAGCACATCAAAACCAAGCGCGACCAATTCCTGCGTAGTGCTGGCTCGCAACTCGGCGATTCGCTTAAATTGATTTTGGTAGTAACCGAGATCGGACAGGGTGGCGAGTGCGGCTACTTGGCCAAGCCCGTTTGTGTTGTAGCTGTCGCGAATACGATCAAGTGCGGCGATAAGCGCCGGGTGCCCGACAAAGTATCCGACCCGTTGAAAGCAGAGCGAGTACGACTTGCTGAAAGTTCGTGAGATGATCACGTGTGGGTAGCGCTTGGCCAAGCGCATCGCATTGTCATCTGAGAAATCCACGTACGCCTCGTCAAGAATCACGACTCCCTTTTGCGCCTCACAGAGATTGGCCAAGTCACGCGTGCGGTAGGCTCGGCCGCTGGGTGCATTCGGTGTCGTGACGTACGAAAGTGCTGCCCCGAAATTCCAGTTGAGTTTTTTGAGGTCTGCATTCTCTGGTAGGGCAAAATCTCGTGGGAGTTTCACCTCATTAATCCGTGCCCCGTGAATATCGGCAAGGATGGGATACAGCGAATAGCTGGGTGTAAAATATTGGATGGTCTGTTTTGCGATTTTTTTGGGTGAGTTATCCCCGTTTTGTTTGGGTTCAACAAAACAACGCGTGGCCAGCGCAAGTAGTTCGTCGGAACCATTCCCGACAATGATATTCGCCGCCTTACAGCCGTGGAGTTCTGCGAGCGCCTGCCGTAACGGTTGAGCGGTGGGGTCTGGGTAAAGCCGAAGTCTTTCGTCCGCCGCTTTTTGGATGGCCCTCAGTACTTTGGGTGAAGGTGGGGCCGGGTTTTCGTTTGTGTTGAGTTTGATGAGGCCGCGCACCTTGGGTTGTTCGCCCGGGACGTAGCCGTGCAGTCGCCGTACCAGTGGACGAACAAGCGACTCGGGGGAGATGTTTTTGCGCTTGGCCGGCATCGGTTATTTGTCCAGCCGGATTTCGGCAGAGCGACCATGGGCGTCGAGGCCTTCCAGTCCGGCGAAGGTGCTTACCGTCTCAATGGAACGGGAGAGTGCGGGCTTTGAGTATTCGACGACGCTGGTTCGGCGTTGAAACATGTCCACCGTCAAGCCGGGGAATGATGCGCCGGCGCCGCCGGTCGGCAACGTGTGGCTTGGGCCAGCCATGTAGTCGCCGAGTACGGTTGGTGTCCATTTGCCGATAAAGAGCGCGCCCGCCGTGGTGATCCGTTTGACCGCTTCCCGGGGTGACTTGAGCATTAACTCGCAATGTTCCGGGGCGAGCCGGTTGGCCAGTGCGATGCCGTCTGCGATGGATTTCACATGAATCAACCAACCGTTGTTTTTGAGTGCCTTCTTGATGAGAGCGGATCTGGAGAGGGAGGGGAGTTGCCGCTCAATCTCCCGCTGTACATCGGCGATCAATTTTTTTGAGGGAGTGGCCAGCCAGACTCGCTCGTGGCCGGAACCGTGCTCGGCTTGGGCGAGCAGGTCGGCTGCCGCAAACGCCGGGTTGGCGGTGGAGTCTGCGAGGACAAGCAACTCGCTTGGTCCGGGCAAAAGGTCGATGGAGACGCGCCCAAAAAGCAGCCGCTTGGCCGCCACGACGTAAGCATTGCCTGGCCCGAAGATTTTTTGTACCGGTCGAATGGTCTTCGTGCCGCAGGCCATGGCGGCGATAGCTTGGGCGCCGCCCACACGGTAGACCTCGGTGGCTCCCGCTTGGCCAAGCGCCGCCAACAGGTCTGGGTTGACCTCCCCGTTTTTGTCGCACGGGGTGCAGGCGACGATCTCGGGGCAGCCGGCCGCCTTGGCGAGAGTTACAGTCATTAACGTGGTGGAGGCTAAAGGCGCGGTACCACCGGGGATGTAAACGCCTACGCGTTGAAAAGGGTCAAACTTCTCGCCGACGGATCCGCCCTGTGCGTTTCGGGCCTTCCAGTTTTTGCGAAGCGACTGTTTCGCGAATGAGGCGACATTTGCCTTGGCCAAGCGAATGGCTCGCTTGGTTCCGGGTTGAGTTTTCTTCCACGCTTCAGCCAAGCGCTGGGTCGGTACAGGAAGTCCCGCTGTGCTTAGAGAGGCACCATCGAACTGCTTGGTGTACTTCAATACTGCCCTGTCCCCGCCTTGCTCGACGCCGCGAATGATATCGAGCGTGCGTTGCTCGATCACGGGGTCGAACAGGCTGGATGCCTCGGCGAGTTTTGCCAACTTGGCCTCGAATTGAGCATCCGTGTGTCGGATCAAATTCATCGCGGCTCACGATACGGGAAGGGCGTTGGCAAAGTCAAAGCGCTGGTTGTCAAGTCCGGATGAGTGTTTAAGGAAGTAAAAAAAAATTTTTTAAGTTTGACGAGGCCTACCCGGTTATGTCGCTATCGCAAGTCTGTTTTATTGACACAAGCGAATGCCAAGAACAGCCAAGAAGAAAAAACCAGCTATCAGCTCCGCCAAGGCGTCAAAGTACGACGCCCATCACAAGGTGATCGACAACACGTACGGCGACTTTGCCGACCTGCGCCACCAGCTGTCCGAGTCCAAGGAGGATGTGGCCGAGCGGGCCGCCTTGTTGAAATTGTTTTCCGAGTGCACCGACTCCCAGCGGTCGTGGTTGTTGCTCGAGGACTACTTCAGCAAGCTGACGCTGTCGCGTAAGGATTTCAGCGCAGATGACTGGTGGGGCGGCCTCACGCAATTGAGCGGGGACACGCGACTGGAGGAACTGGCGTTGGTTTTCATGAAGTCCGGGCGCTCCGTCCCAAACGAGCTGATGCCGTTTGCCAACTTCTCGCGTTTCGCTGAGGTGGAGCAGGAGGAAAAGGACTTTCAATTGTTCAAGGGACTTGAGGAGTGGATGTTTCCGCCGTCACCGGGGCATCTCGATGCGCCGCGCGCCACGGTCAAGATTTACGCCAGGATCGTTCAGGACAAGGAGTTGCCGGGGTTGAACCGGTTGGGTGTTGAGATTCATGTAATCCGGCCGCGCACAGGAGACCGGGTCAAGACGCTGGACGATATGGCTGACCTGACGATGCGCGCCGCCCACGAGCAGGAGTTGTTTCCAGCGGACGACTGGAACTTCATCCGCTGGTCGTCCGGCATCCGCCACGAATACGATACCGAGGCGGAACTGATCCCGCTTGAGGGAGCCGATCTCCTGAAGTGGCTGGTGCAATGGGGCAAGACTGACCGCATCGAGCTGGAAAGCGAAGGCAAGCCTATCGAATTCATGGGGCGCATCATTGAGATGGAACCGGATCTGGAGAAGGACAAGTCGAACCTCTACTTCACCCACACAATCAAACTGCCCGGAAAAAAATCATGCCCCATGTCAAACGTGATATTTTTTGCCGGTGAACCGACATTGGCGTTGATCGGGACCGAAGTGTTTCTGTTACGCAACGCCCCGTCCGCGGAGGTGCTCGGCAATTGGGCCAGTAAACAAAAAGCGCCGGTCTCCAAGCTCACACATCGGTTGCTGACGAACCTGCGCAAAATTAAGACCACCAACGGCGTTAACTGGGAGCAACTTTGCGAGACGCACAAGGCCACGCCGAGGTTCATTTTTGAGATGGCCGAAGAGACGGTGCGCTTGAAACTCTTGGCCAAGAGCGAGAGTGACAAATCGATGTGGCAGTGGAATGGCCATGAATGGATTCGGGAGAAATCGCAAAAGAGAAAATCGAAGAAGCCGGAGGTGTTGGATGACGACCGGCTGGAGGCAGCGGTCGAATGGCTGCGACGACTGGACTGGTTCACGCCGGAGCCGGGGTTATGGGTTGGAGACGCCAACCCGCTCTTCCTCGAGAGTCTGCACGCGGCTTGGCCGGACCGGCCGGAGGCGGATTATGTGGGCGATCAGGAGTTCAAGCGCCTGTTCCTGCAACCCAAGCGCCTGAAACCGAAGTTGATTGTCCGCGGGAGCGGCATCGACTGGTTGTCCGTCTCTGCCGAGTGGGAGGAAGAGGGCATGAGTTTGACCGACCGCGACCTGCAGCAGTTGGCCGGGGCGAGCGGTAGTTTTGTCAAGTTGCCGGATGCGGGCTGGGTTCAGCTTGATCAAAAGGCGGTGGTTGAGGCGCAGGAAGCGATGGCAGACCTGGGGGTCGATGGCCTGACCCCAATCGAGCAGAAAATCGGACTCGAGCAGGCGGCTCATCTCGATGAGGAGGGCTTGGCCAAGTTTGTCCCGACAGAGGAACTGGAAGAGTTGCGCGGCCGCTTGGATGAGTTTGAAGGGGTGGATGCGACCGAGTTGCCCGAGAATATTTGTGCCGAGTTGCGACCGTACCAAAAGGACGGGTTCAACTTCCTCTGCCACTTGGCCAAGCTCAAGCTTGGCGGGATTCTGGCCGACGACATGGGGCTGGGTAAGACTCTGCAGACGCTGACTTGGTTGTCTTGGCTGAAGAATAATCGCAGAAAGAACGCCAAGCCAAAGCCGGCGCTGGTCATCTGCCCGGCCTCGGTGTTGCACAACTGGAGGCGTGAATCGGAAAAGTTCACGCCAGATATGAAGGTGCTCGTACTCGAGAGTGGCCAAGCGCGTCACAACCTTCGGAAGTTCATCCCCCAGAACGATATCGTGGTAACCAACTATTCCATCCTGCGCCGGGATCTGGATGACTTGGCCAAGTTCGCCTTTCGCGCCGTGGTGCTGGACGAGGCGCAGTTCATCAAGAATCCGGGGGCGCAGGTGACCAAGTCGGTTAAACAACTCAAGGCGGATCACAAGCTGGCGCTGACCGGTACGCCGATCGAAAACCGCATGCTCGATCTCTGGAGTATCGTCGATTTTATCCAGCCGAACTATCTTGGAAATCAGGATCACTTTAGCCAAACGTACGATCTAAAGGTCGCGGAGAAGGAAGAGGGAGCGGCCCGGATTGCCCGCCGCAAACTGTCCGCCAAGTTGCGGCCGCTACTGCTGCGCCGAATCAAGAAACAGGTGGCGAAAGATCTGCCAGACCGGGTCGAGCAGCGTCTCGACTGCGAACTGCCGGAGGAACAACGCAAGCTATACCTTGCTGAGTTGAAACGAAGTCGCGAACAGGTGATGAAGGCAGTCAAGCAAAAGGGGGTTGCCAAGAGCAAGATGCATGTTCTTGCCGCGCTTACCCGGCTGCGCCAGATTTGTTGTCATCCGGGACTGGTTGGCAGCGACACCAGTTCGGGTAAGATGGACACGTTGTTCGAATTGGTCGAACCGTTGCTCGAGGAAGGCCACAAGGTGCTGATTTTCAGCCAGTTTGTTCGCATGTTGCAGATTCTCGAGAAGCAGTGCGAGGATAGGGAGATTCCGACCTTCCTGCTTACGGGTGAAACAAAAAACAGGCAGGAGATCGTCAACCAATTTCAGGAAGATGAATCTCCATCGGTCTTTTTGCTCAGCCTGCGTGCGGCGGGTACCGGACTAAACCTGACGAGTGCGAGTTACGTCGTCATTTACGACCCGTGGTGGAACCCTGCCGTGGAGGCGCAGGCGATCGACCGTACGCACCGCATCGGCCAGACCGCCACGGTGAACGCCTACAAGATGATCTCCCCCGGTACGGTTGAGGAGAAAATCTGGGATCTGCAACAGCAGAAGGCCAAGACAGTGTCCGATGTGCTCGGGGATGACGGGTTCGCGAAGAGCCTGACGCAAAACGATCTTGAGTATTTGTTCTCCGACTAAACCAAGCGCTTGGCCAAGCGGAAGAATTTCATGAAAGCTATTGTACTGGAAAAGCCGGAGCAGTTTGTCACGGCAGATATTGAGGCTCCGGGTGATCCCGGTGTCGGGGAGGCGTTGGTGCGGGTGCACCGAGTCGGGATTTGCGGGACGGATGTCTCAGGATATCTCGGCAAGATGCCGTTTTTTACTTATCCGGTCGTGCCGGGACACGAGTTAGGTGTCGAAGTGATCAAGGTCGGTGAGGGGGTGGAAAACGTCAGGCCGGGTGACCGGTGTTCCGTCGAGCCGTACATGAATTGTCAGGAGTGCTTCGCCTGTCGTAATGGCAACACCAACTGTTGTGAGTCGTTGGAGGTGATCGGTGTGCACAAGGATGGCGGCATGTGTGAGCAGTTTGTGTTGCCGGCTCGCAAGCTGCATGCCTCAGAAAAGTTGACGATGGATCAGTTGGCGCTGGTGGAGACTTTGGGAATCGGTTGTCACTGTGTGGATCGTGCGGCGACGAGCGAGGGCGAGAAGGTGCTGGTCATTGGGGCCGGGCCGATCGGGTTGGCAGTCATCGAATTTTTGAAAGTGGCCAAGGCGGAGATCACGGTTATGGACATGAATGAAACCCGCCTGACGTTTTGCAAGGATCGACTTGGTGTGGACCACACGGTGGTGTTTAAGGGAGACGACTCGGAGGTTGAGCGGTTGAAGGATGTCAACGGAGGTGAACTGCCGACTACGGTGATCGACGCCACCGGCAGTCATGTCTCGATGTCCAACGCCTTTCAGTACGCCGCCTTTACGGGCCAAGTGGTGTACGTGGGGATCACGACACAGGAGTTGACCTTCAAGCATGTGACCATCCATCGGCCGGAGTTAACCGTTAAGGCATCTCGTAATGCTGTGCCGGGCGACTTTACGCGAATTATCAAGCTGATCGAGGATGGCGTGATTGACACGACACCCTGGCTGTCGCACAGCGCCGGATACGATGAGTTCGTGGGTGAGTTTCAGGAATGGCTCAAGCCGGAGACCGGCGTTATCAAGGCCATCCTGCACATGGATTAGCCTACCGTACGTACAGCGTTCCGCCGTCCACGGCGAAAGGCGAGCCGGTGATGAACGAGGCTTCGTCGCTGCAAAGGAAGACCGCCATCGCGGCAACTTCTTCCGGTTTGCCCATCCGGCCAACCGGTTGGTACTCGGAAAGTTTTTGGAACATCTCCTCCTGTTTGTCGGGGTAATTCTTCGCGATAAACCCATCGACGAATGGCGTGTGGATGCGGCCGGGTTGGATGGCGTTGCATCGGATGTTGTCGTTTAGATGATCCTTGGCTACAGCGTAGGTCATCGCCAGAACGCCTCCCTTGCTGGTGCTGTAGGCCAGTCGGTCGTTGATCGCCATAGTTGCCACCGTGGAGGCGATGTTGACGATCGAGCCGCCCCCGCTCTTGATCATTTGCCGGACGCCGCCCTTGAGGCAGTTGAATACTCCCTTGAGGTTTACACTCATCACCCGGTCAAAATCCTCCTCGCTGGTGTTGGTGATATTGCCAACATGGGCAATGCCGGCGTTGTTAATGAGGCAGTCCAGACCGCGGTCGGTGCCGAGTTTGTCGAACACCTCCTGAACGTGGTCATGCCGGGTGACGTCGCACTCTATGGCGGATGCTTCGCCACCTTCGCTTTGAATTTTCTCGACCGTTTCTCCGGCGGCCTCGGTGTTGATTTCGAGAACATCCACCCGGGCACCCTGTTTGGCGAAGGCCAGCGCGATCGCTTGGCCAATCCCGGAGCCTCCACCGGTCACTACAGCGTTCTTTCCTTTCAGGCTGAACATGCACGGGAATGTCTCCGAGTCGGGGAATCAAGGCAAGTCACATCGCTTGGCCAAGCGCTGCTGACAGCGAGGCGCGGATCGCTTACGCTTGGCCAAGCGCATGAATGACTCGAATAAAACGACCAAGCGACTGCGGAGCGAGGAGTGGTTCAACAATCCGGCCCACCCGGATGGCACGGTAATTTACATCGAGCGGTTCTTGAATTACGGCATTACACCGGAGGAGTTGCGAGCGGGTAAACCAATCATCGGGATCGCCCAGGTTGGCAATGACATCTCCCCGTGCAATCGGGGCCATCTCGAGACGGCAGAGCGCGTCAAGGCAGGTATCCGTGACGCGGGAGGGATTCCGTTCGTTTTTCCGGTACACCCCATACAGGAGAGCTGCCGACGGCCAGCGGCTGCACTGGATCGCAACCTGGCCTACATTGGGATCGTGGAAGTGCTACACGGGTACCCGTTTGACGGGGTGGTGTTGACGACCGGTTGCGATAAGACAACTCCGGCCTGCCTGATGGCGGCTGCCACGATGAATCTTCCCGCGATCGTCCAGTCCGGTGGCCCGATGCTCGATGGGTGGTACAACGGCGAGTTGGCTGGCTCCGGCACGATGGTTTGGGAGGGGAATAAACTGCTCGCAGAGGGGAAGATCGACATGGAGGAATTTCTCGAGCAGGTCGCTGCCTCGACACCGAGCGTGGGGCACTGCAACACGATGGGCACAGCGCTGTCGATGAATTCACTGGCGGAGGCGCTCGGGATGTCTCTGCCGGGTTGTGCCTCGATTCCAGCCGCCTATCGGGAGCGGGGGCAGATGGCCTACCGCACTGGTAAGCGGATCGTCGATATGGTGCATGAGGATTTGACGCCGTCGAAAGTGATGACGCGAAAGGCGTTTGAAAACGCGATCGTTGTCAACACCGCGATCGGCGGATCGACGAACTGCCCGATTCACCTAACGGCGATCGCCCGGCACTTGGGCGTGGAGTTGACCCTGCAGGATTGGCAGGACGTTGGGTATGATGTGCCGTTGCTGGTAAACTGCCAACCGGCAGGAAAATTTCTTGGCGAGTCGTATCACCGTGCAGGTGGGGTGCCGGGTGTGTTTCGTGAACTGCTCGACGCCGGACGGATTCACCGCGATGCGATGACCGTTTCCGGTAAAACCGTGGCGGAGAACCACGAGAAAACACCGAGTCCCAACCGCGAGGTCATCTACGCATATGACAAGCCGCTTAAGGAGAAGGCTGGTTTTCTCGTGTTAAAGGGCAACCTTTTCGACGCGGGTTTGATCAAGACTTGCGTGGTGAGTGACGAGTTTCGCTCGCGTTATCTTTCAAAGCCAGGCAGTGAAAATGTATTCGTTTCGCGAGTGATCGTATTTGAGGGGCCGGAGGATTATCGTGAGCGAATTAACGACCCGTCATTGGGCATCGACTCTTCCTGCATGTTGGCCATCCGGGGTTGTGGTCCGATCGGATATCCCGGTTCCGGCGAGGTGGTGAACATGCAGCCTCCGGACTATCTGTTGAAGGACGGAATTCGCACGCTGCCGACGATGGGAGACGGACGTCAGAGTGGTACATCCGCCAGCCCAAGCATCCTCAACATCGCACCCGAATCGGCAGCCGGAGGGAATCTTGCGCTGCTCGAAACCGGTGACGAGGTGAGGGTGGATCTCAACGAGTGCCGTGTTGATTTGTTGGTTTCGGATGAGGAATTGAGCAAGCGCCGGGAGAATTTCACGCCTCCGGAGATTCGACACCAGACTCCGTGGCAGGAGATTTACCGGGGTTGTGTCGGTCAACTAGACACAGGTGGTTGTCTTGAGTTGGCCACGGGCTACCAAAATGTCGGACAGGATCATCCCCGGCATTATCATTGAGTTGCCCTGCTCAAGACGGTAGGTTGCGCGCCCATGAGCGACGAAGCTTCAGGTTCAAAACAGCGTCCCGACGGCCGTGCTGTGGATCAACTCCGCACGGTCACTTTCAAAAATAACATCGCCCCGCATGCCACCGGTTCGACCCTCATCGAGTGGGGCGACACACGCGTTATCTGCTGTGCCACCATTGAGGAGGATGTACCGCGCTGGATGAAGGCGCAGGGTGTCGAAGGTGGCTGGATCACGGCCGAATATTCAATGCTGCCGTACTCCACGCTGGATCGTAAACGACGAGACAGTTCAAAGGGGAAGATAGATGGTCGGTCGCAGGAGATTCAGCGGTTGATTGGCCGCTCCATGCGTGCCGCACTCGATCTTAAAAAGATCGGTTCGCGAACTGTATGGATAGACTGCGACGTATTGCAGGCCGACGGTGGCACACGTACGGCATCGGTCACTGGCGGTTACGTTGCGCTGTCGCTGGCCTTGGCCAAGCTGAAGGAGGAAGGGGCGCTTGAGGTTGATCCCATTGTTTCGCCGGTGGCCGCCGTGAGTGTCGGCGTGGTAAACGATGTGCCCATTTTGGATTTGCCGTATGTCGAGGATGTTGCTGCCGAGGTGGACATGAACCTGGTGATGAACGCCAAGGGTGAATTTATTGAACTGCAAGGTACGGGAGAGAAGGATACCTTTAGCGATGCCGAACTTGGCGCCATGCTAACTCATGGGCGAAAGGGTATAGGCGAGTTGCTCGAACTGCAGGAGGCCGCGATCGCAGCCGGTTGACGCCGTATGTCCTGCAGGGAACAGCCCACGCGGCTCCATCTTGTACGCCACGGGGAGGTGGCGGAGGAGTATCATCAGGTTTTCGGGGGGCGTATCGATATGGAGCTTTCGCCGCTTGGCCACCGGCAGGCCAAGCGCTTGGCCAAGTTGCTTGATGACCGTCCGTTCGATCGCATTTACAGCAGTCCCATGGTTCGGGTGCGGCAGACAGCCAAGCCGTTGCTCGATGCGCTTGGCCAATCGTCGGTGGTGATTGACGATTTGCGGGAGGTCGATTTCGGGGTCTGGACCGGTTACAAGTGGTACGAGATCGAGGAGAAGTTCGGCATGAACGCCATTGACTGGCTGGTTCACCTGCAAAACGGTGATGTACCGGAGGCAGAGCCTATGGATGTTTACGAGGGGCGGATCAAACGGAGTCTCGATCGGATCCTAAGTGAAGGGGAGGGCGACGACGTGCTGGTTTTCTGTCACGGTGGTGTCATTCGAATGCTTTTGGCGCTGTTGTTGAAAGAGCCCTTCTCGACGATGGATCGGTTTGAGGTGGACTACGCCAGCTTGTCAGTGGTGGAGATTCGCGGTGAGCGGGTTGAGCTGACACTGCATAATTTTGCCCCATGGCAATGGTTGGGGCTGGACGACGACACTGCAGAAAACTGATTGTCAGGGCCGGCTGCGGCCGTCATCGATGATCTTTTGTAAGCCGGCCTTCATCCGGTTAAACACCTTTGGGTGTTTCTTGGAGACATCGACTTTTTCTTCAACGTCTTGACTTAGGTCGAACAGCGCAAACCGGGGTGCGGGAGTGTTGGCCAGTTTGTTGGTTACGACGACGTTTCGTTTGCGCTTGGAGTCGTGCCGCTGCAGTTTCCAATTGCCAACCCGGTAGCCGTAGTTTCCGCCCCGACCGTTATCCTGCTGTACGAGGTGGTCGCGCCCCTTGGCCCCTTTTTTGCCAAGCAACGCGCCGAGGACGTTGAAGCTGTCGGGGCAGGCGTTGGCAGGGAGTTTTGTGCCGGTTAACGCTGCAAAACTGGCGGCCATGTCAATGGTGCAAACCATTTCGTCGGAGACGCCCGGTTTTATTTTGCCCGGCCAATAGGTGATGAACGGTGTGCGGGTGCCGCCCTCAAGGACACTGTATTTTCCACCGCTGAATGGGCCGTTTGGTGAGTGGTCCGCCATTTTCTCGAGGGCTTCGTCCTTGTAGCCGTCATCGCCCACTGGCCCGTTGTCCGAGCAGAATACGATTAGCGTGTTGTCGGAGAGATTGAGCCGGTCGAGGGTCTTGACCAGTTCGCCGACACACCAGTCGAGTTGAACGATCACGTCGCCGCGGTAGCTCAGGGCGGAGGTGCCACGGAATCGCTCGTGAGGGATGCGTGGCACGTGCAGGTCGTGCGACGAGAAAAACAGAAAGAACGGATTGTCCTTGTTGGCCTCGATCCACTTGTTGGATTGTTTGACCCACTCGTCAGCCAAGTCTTCATCGCGGAAACGTGCTGCGTGGCCGCCGGTGTAAAATCCGATCCGGCTGATGCCGTTGTGGATGGTGGAATTGTGGCCGTGGCTCCAGTCCATTTTTAACGTACTGCGATGGGTGATGCCGGTGGGGTGGTCGGGGCTGGGTTTTTTGCGCCCCACCCAAAGCGGATCTTTCGGGTCGAGATTTTTCACACGCCAATTCTCCACGTACACCTGTGGCACACGGTCGTTGGTGGTGGGTAGCAGATAACAATAGTCAAAGCCGATGTCACGCGGGCCGGGCTTGAGTTCGCCGTTCCAGTCCGGGCCATTCGGGCCGCCGAGGCCAAGGTGCCACTTGCCGATGACGGCGGTGGCGTAGCCTGCTTTTTTCATAAGCGTCGGCAATGTCTCGATTCCGGGCTGGATGATCGCTGGGCCATTGGGTGGGGCGATACCCGTGCCTTCCTGCCTGAAGGCGTACTTGCCGGTGAGAAACGAAAAGCGCGTGGGAGTGCAGGTTGACGCAGAGCAGTAGCCGCTGGTGAATCGGAGTCCGTTAGCGGCCAGATTGTCGATGTGGGGAGTCTTGAGGTTTTTCGGTTTGGCTCCGTAGCAGCCAATGTCGCCGTAGCCGAGGTCGTCGGCCATGATGACGATGATGTTCGGTTTTTCGGCACTAGCCGCTTGGCCAAGCGCCCCAAATGCAGCGAGCAAAATTCCGCAAAGATATCGCATGCCACTTGTGTACCGGCCAAGCGCCCGCAAAGTCAAACCGTCATGCGCTGGAGAAATCACCATCCGCGCTTGGCCAAGGGCATTTTGTTTGTTTCGCAACTGTTCATCCCTTAGTTTCACCGCCCTTTTGGAATGTTGATTTTAGAAAAATACACCATCGGGGTGGGTGATCGGTTTGCCCATCAGGCCAAGGCGCAGCTTCAGGCCTGTGTGCAGTTGGCCAGTGAGGGCATCGACGTGGTGCCGGTCTGGAACAAGTCGAACCGCGAACACAGTTTCATCGGGTCGGAACCGCAGAGTGTATTCGACGCAGCCAAGGCGGCGGTCGAGGAGCTTGGCTGGGACAAAGGGTGGCATGTTGACGCCGACCACATCAACATGGACACGGTGGACAAGTACCTCGCGTGCTCGGATTTTTTCACGATCGACGTCGCTGACTTTATCGGGCAGTCGGCCGAGGGGGATGCTGTTCCTGCATTTGTTGAGCGCCATCCGGAACTAATCGGCAGCGTGTCGATCGAGGGCATCGATCAGCCGTTTGATATTTCGCGTGAATATGTGGAGGAGGTTGCCGGGAAATACCTGTTTGCAGTCCAGGCTGCGGCAAAAATCTACAGGCATATTGAGTCGAAGAAGGGTGAGTTTATTGCTGAGGTTTCGATGGATGAAACCGATGCCCCGCAAACCCCGCCTGAGCTGTTGATCATCCTGGCGGCGTTGGCGGATGAGGGAGTGAAGTTGCAAACGATCGCCCCGAAGTTTACTGGCCGGTTCAATAAGGGCGTTGATTACGTTGGCGATCTTGCACAGTTTGAAAAGGAGTTTAATGACGATTTGGCGGTGATCGCCCATGCGGTGGCCAAGTATGGCCTGCCGGAAAACCTAAAGCTCAGTGTGCACAGTGGCAGCGACAAGTTTTCCATCTACCCGATCATTGGCGCGGCGTTGCGACGCACCGGCGCCGGTGTGCACCTCAAAACCGCCGGGACGACTTGGCTGGAGGAACTCATTGGCTTGGCAGAGGCTGGGGGTGAGGGCTTGGCGCTGGCCAAGGAGATTTATGCCAAGGCGCTGGAAAATGTGGACGCGCTGTGCGGTCCGTATGCCTCGGTGATCGATATCGATGCGGAGCGGTTGCCAAGCGCCGAGACGGTGGATGGCTGGAGTGGGGATCAATACGCCAACGCGCTGCGCCATGTTCAGGATCATCCGGAATTTAACCAGCACTTCCGCCAATTGCTCCACATCGCATTCAAACTCGCGGCGAAAGAGGGCGCCCGTTACACCGACCTACTGAAAACCAACGCGGAAGTGGTGGGCAGAAACGTAACAGAAAACCTGTACGATCGGCACTTCAAGCGGATTTTTGCCGCATAACCTGCCCAAGCGCTTGGCCAAGCGGGGGTCGTTGACAAAGAGTTGGCGGCGATTCATTCTATTGCGACAACGCGACCCGTGTCGCTTGGAGCTTTTTTCATGAGTCATAACACGTTCAACTCGTTGCAGTCGTTTGACCTCGGCAACGGTCAGGAAGGCAATTTTTACTCGTTACCGGCCCTCGCCAAGGCGGGGTTGGGTGACATCTCCCGTCTGCCGGTTTGTATTCGTCTTGTTTTGGAGTCAGTCCTGCGAAACTTCGACGGTCAAAAAGTGACGGAGGAAAATGTCCGCCAATTGGCTGGATGGAAACCGAACGCACAGCGCACCGAGGAAATCCCGTTCACCGTTGCGCGGATTGTTTTACAGGACTTTACCGGAGTACCGTTGCTGGTGGATTTGGCAGCGATGCGCTCCGCTGTGCAGCGGTTAGGCAAGGATCCGAAGATCATCGAGCCATTGGTGCCGGTGGATTTGGTGGTGGATCATTCTGTGCAGGTGGATTTCGCCGGCTCCGAGGATGCGATGGACAAAAACTTGGAACTGGAATTTAAACGCAACCGAGAGCGGTACCAATTCCTCAAATGGGGTATGCAGGCGTTTGATACGTTCAAGGTTGTTCCTCCGGGGATCGGAATTGTTCATCAAGTCAATCTGGAGTACCTCGCTCGTGGCATCCTTACTGACGCAGATGGGGTTTACTATCCAGACACACTGGTTGGCACCGACTCGCACACAACCATGATTAACGGTCTTGGCATCGTGGGGTGGGGAGTGGGAGGCATTGAGGCTGAAGCAGGAATGCTTGGTCAGCCGGTTTATTTTCTCACGCCGGACGTGGTGGGGGTGCAACTCGAGGGGGCGCTTCGCGAAGGCGTGACCGCAACCGATCTTGCGTTGACCGTGACCGAGATGCTGCGCGAAGCCAAAGTAGTGGGCAAGTTTGTCGAGTTTTACGGGCAAGGCGTAAAGGACCTGCCGCTCACAGACCGCGCGACCATTGCCAACATGGCGCCAGAGTACGGTGCGACGATGGGCTTTTTCCCGATCGACGAAGAAACCGTGAACTACCTCCGTGCGACCGGACGTTCGGAGGAACACTGCACCACCTACGCGAATTATTACAAAGCGCAGGATCTGTTTGGCATTCCGGGCGAAGGGGATGTGGATTATTCCGTCAGCCTCAAACTAGATTTGGGCACCATCCAGCCAAGCGTCGCCGGGCCGCGCAGGCCACAGGACCGGATTGAGGTGCCGTTGCTCGGTTCGAAGTTCGAGGAGTTGTTCTCCACGCCGGTTGCCGATGGCGGCTTTGGCCGTGAAAACGGTGACTTGGCTTCGGTGAAAGCCGATGTGCCGACCGACAACGGAACGGCTCAGCTTGGTCATGGCGATGTGGTCATCGCCGCGATCACAAGTTGTACGAACACCTCCAACCCAAGCGTGATGTTGGCCGCCGGTTTGCTGGCGAAAAAGGCTGTGGAAAAGGGACTGAAAGTCTCTCCGCTTGTTAAGGCGTCGCTTGGCCCGGGTTCTCGTGTGGTGAGCGATTATCTGGAGAAAACCGGCCTGCAGCCGTACCTTGATCAGCTTGGTTTCAACTTGGTTGGCTATGGCTGCACTACCTGTATTGGGAACTCCGGGCCGTTGGATGCGGAGGTGGAAAAGGCAATACTCGACAACAATCTGGTCGCCGCTTCGGTGCTTTCCGGTAACCGAAACTTTGAGGCTCGTGTGCACCAAAACGTGAGGGGCAACTTCCTGATGTCTCCTCCGCTTGTTGTGGCATTTGCCCTCATTGGTCGTGTGAACATCGACCTGACGAACGAGCCGCTTGGCCAAGCGGAGGATGGCTCCGACGTGTATCTCCGGGATCTCTGGCCAAGCTTGGCCGAGGTGCGGGATTTGATGCAGACATCGTTGAAGCCTGAAGTGTTTCGTGAGTTGTACAGCAACTTCACCGATCAAAATCCGAAATGGAACGAAATCCCCGCCAGCGTGGGACACGCATACGATTGGGACGAAACCAGTACGTACATTCAGGAGCCGCCATTTTTTGAAGGCTTCGGAATGGAGGCGGGAGCAATTACCGAGATCAACGGTGCCCGACCTCTTGGGGTATTCGGTGATTCCGTGACGACCGACCATATTTCGCCGGCTGGTGCTATCAAGCAGGACTCGCCTGCTGGGCGTTACCTCGTTGATAACAGCGTGGAGTTCAAGGATTTCAACAGCTATGGCTCGCGTCGCGGCAATGACCGAATCATGACTCGGGGTACTTTCGCCAATGTGCGCATCAAAAACCTGATGGTGCCCGGTACCGAAGGCGGCTTGACCAAGCATCAGCCAAGCGGGGATCAAATGGACATTTATGACGCGGCGATTCGCTACCGGGAAGAGGGAACGCCGTTGGTGGTAATTGGCGGCAAGGAATATGGTACCGGGAGTTCGCGCGACTGGGCGGCCAAGGGGACGCGACTGCTTGGTGTGAGGGCGGTGGTGTGTGAGAGTTTTGAGCGCATCCATCGCTCCAACCTAATTGGTATGGGAGTGCTGCCGCTTCAGTTTAAGGACGGAGACGGCGTGAAAAGCCTTGGCCTTGACGGTAGCGAAACCTACGACGTAATCGGGTTAAATGACGGATTGCAAGCCCAGCAGGAGTTGACCTTGCGGATCACCCGGGCAGATGGCTCAAACTCGGAGTTGGCAGTGCTTTGCCGAGTGGATACTGATATCGAAGTGGAGTACTACCGCCACGGCGGAATTTTGACCTATGTCCTCAGACAACTGGCGGCAAAAGGTTGATTCGCCTCATAATCGCCTGTTTTTGCTTGCCTTTTGTGTCGCCCTGCGAATGATTCCCGCCCTGTTTAAAAATGAGTGAACCGAACGAAACAGACATTTTAATGAACGGCGAAGAGTGGTTTGCCAAAAACCGGGGTATGTTAATCAACATTACTCTGGTGATTCTAGTCGTCGTTGTAGGTATGAGTTGGATGAACAACAACAAATCGGCTTCGTCCAGTAAAGCGGAGTCAGATTTGGTGAAAGCACTGTCCCTAAATAGTACCAATTTGAATGATGTAGCTTCGCGATTGAACGATGTGCATGCCAATAACAAAGGCGAGCCGGTTGCTGAGAGAGCCTTGATATTGAGTGCAAAAACCTCGCTGGACGCCGGCAACATCAAGAACGCAAAAGCCCGGTTTTCAACCTATTTGACGGATTACGCAGATGGCAATTGGGTTGACGAAGCCAAACTGGGAGAGGCTCTTTGCTGGGAGGCTGATGGAGATGTTAATAAAGCAATCGGGACGTATCGATCGTTGACCAACGTGGCCAACGAAAAGGTTAGCGACACGATCCGAAACAGGGCGGCGGCATTGTTGGAAGCGGCCCAAACTGAACTCGATCCGCTACCCTCACGCCCAGAACCGGTTGTTGAACCTGAGACGCCTCCAACGGGTGTAATTAGTGAACCGGCCAAGCCGGATTCAGCACCGGACACAAAGCCGGCACCAGTCGCTCCGCCCGCTGCAACGGAGCAGAAGTAAGTTGCGAATTTAAATGTCGTGAATATTGCGATTATCGGCACTGGGTATGTCGGCTTGGTTACAGGCACATGTTTTTCCGAGGTAGGGCATAATGTCGTCTGTGTTGATTGCGACGAATCGAAGGTAAAGTTACTTCAGGGCGGGGGTATTCCGATATACGAACCGGGCCTTGAGGAAATGGTTAAAAGGAACGTCGCGGAAGGGCGATTATCTTTCACCGCCAGCACGGCGGAGGGGGTTGGGAAATCGGACGTAATTTTCATCGCTGTACCGACACCACCGTTGGAGGACGGCTCGGTGGACTTGAGTTTCATCGAGCGCGTGGCACGAGATATCGCCGGTGCCATGACCTCCTATAAGATCGTCGTTGACAAGAGCACGGTTCCGGTCAAGACCGGCGAAAAGGTGGCCGAAACAATCAAGCGGTATTGCAAGGCAGATTGTGAATTCGATGTCATTAGCAATCCGGAATTCCTACGTGAAGGCTTTGCGGTTGAGGATCTGATGAAGCCGGACCGTATTGTAATCGGTTCCGCCTCGGAACGGCCAAACGAGGCAATGCGTGAGATTTACGAACCGTTTAACGCTCCGATTATTTTTACTGATATTAATTCCGCTGAATTGATCAAGCACGCAGCCAACTCGTTTCTAGCGATGAAAATATCCTACATCAACGCAGTGGCGGCGATATGTGAGGCGTCCGGTGCGAATGTTGAGGAGGTTGCCAACGGGATTGGGATGGACGAACGAATCGGTCGGAGGTTCCTCAACGCTTCGCTTGGTTTCGGTGGGAGTTGTTTTCCGAAAGACCTGAGCGCTTTCATCCGCATTAGTGATGATTTGGGGTATGATTTTGGTTTGCTTAAGGAGGTGCAGAAAATTAACGCCGGCCAGATGGATCGCTTTCTTAAGAAGATCACGGAAACGCTTTGGATCCTGAAGGACAAGACAATCGGGGTGCTTGGCCTGGCTTTCAAACAGAATACGGATGACGTTCGCATGTCTCCGGCAATCGAAATCTGTCAGCGGTTATTGAAGGAGGGCGCGTCGTTGCGTGTGTACGATCCCAAGGCCATGGAGAAAGCCAGAGAATTACTCCCTGCGGAAGGGGTAACTTATGTTGACGACATGGACAGCGTGGCGGACGGGTGTGATGCGCTCGTGGTGGCAACCGAGTGGCCGCAGTTTAAGGAATTGGACTTGGCCAAGGCGAAGGAAGGCATGACGTCTCCGATCCTGTTCGACGGTCGCAATTTATTTGATCCCTCCGAACTGGAACAGTTGGGGTTCACCTACAAGAGCATTGGCCGATAAACCTGTTGAGGTTGCCGCCGGATTGGTTTTCCGCAATGGAAAACTACTTATAACCAAGCGGCAGAAAGGTAGTCACTTGGCAGGGTTATGGGAATTTCCTGGAGGCAAACGGGAATCGGGCGAAACCGTCGAGGAATGTTTGCGCCGTGAATTGCGGGAAGAATTGGGAATACAAATTGCGGTTGGCCAAGCGCTGGAAACCGTCACTCACCGATATCCGGAAAAGACTGTCCAAATCACATTCTTCACCTGCCG
>CAJXAU010000002.1 GCA_913050205.1 uncultured Verrucomicrobiota bacterium | reverse complement strand
GGAACTTTATCCCAAGCGTGGCCGGTTTCGGGCGATTGGCAATGTGAGCATGAACCTCCCCAGACAAAGCGGCGGGATCGGTTTTTTGTTTCCGGAGGAAGACTCGGAACAAAGCCCCGACTCCAGTTCTCAGATGTTAGTAGATTGTAAGTTATTCGAATTTCATCAAGCGGTCGATGAACGTGAAACGGACCGTGCGATGTTTCAAGGGAATGTACGTCTGGCCAACGACACCGGATTCAATGTCAAGGCGCAGTCGGTTGCCCTGAACATCGATTCCGTCGAAAATGAGTTGGATTCACTGGTCGCAATCGGTGAGTTGAACGGAACGACGGCTGGTCAGAATTCGATGCGATTCATCGGGAACCGCTTGGTTTATGATCGCGAGGCCGATACGGTGCGGCTCACCGGAGAGCCAAGCGTTGAGATTCACGCAACTCAGGAAGGGGCCGATGTCGTGGCGCTTGGCCAAGCGGCGCAATATAGCGTGAGCAACGGCCAGCTAAAACTCACCGGCAACCCGGTGCTACAAACCCCCGAGGGAGAGTTGCGAGGCAACGAGGTACTTTATGACCAACAAGCCAGGCGGCTGCGGGCCAGTGGCCGTTGGAAAATGACTTTGAACGCAAAGATGATCAGGCAGATGCAACAATCGCAGGACGATCCCACGCCACCTCAACAATGAGCCTGCTCGAAGCAAGAGGCTTGGCCAAGCAGTTCAAGAAACGGCAGGTCGTCAATGACGTCTCGATATCAGTTTCACCGGGTGAAATCGTTGGCTTGCTTGGGCCGAACGGGGCGGGGAAAACCACGACGTTCAACATGATCGTGGGGTTGGTGAAACCGGACGAGGGAGACGTCGTATTCGAAGGGAATACTATCGTAAGCAAGCCGATGCACGCCCGCGCCCGCTTAGGAATCGGATACCTGACACAGGAACCGTCTGTTTTCAGAAAACTGACCGTCGAACAAAACATACTCGCGATCCTCGAAACCTGCACGAAGGACAAGGTCGAGCAGCAGGCCCGGCTGAAATCGCTACTTGAGGAGTTGGACTTGACGGCATTGGCCAAGAACAAGGCGTACACGCTAAGCGGCGGAGAGAAGCGTCGGCTTGAGATTACCCGAGCGCTGGTCACCAGTCCGAGAATGTTGCTTCTGGACGAGCCGTTCAGCGGTATCGATCCCATCGCGGTGTATGAGGTGCAAAAGATTTTAAAAAACTTAACTGAACGCCGGATGGGAATCTTGATCACAGACCACAACGTAAGGGAGACGCTGAAATTGGTTGATCGCGCCTATATCATTCACAAGGGTGATGTGCGTTGCGAGGGCGAGGCCGAGCATCTCGTTAACGACCCCACTGCGAGGGATATCTATCTTGGACCTGAATTCAACCTGTAACCATGGCAGCGAAGAAGAAGACCAAGCGGGAAAAGGTCACGACACAGCGATTTTTTAAAAATCAGGCTGGGCCGCTGCAGATGAAATTGGTCGCCGGCAAAAGCGGTCTGTCACGGACGATTATCGAGCCAACGGTCAACCGGCCAAGTTTGGCTCTTGCGGGTTTCACGAAATACATTGCGTATAAACGCATTCAAGTGATCGGCAACGCTGAGGCTTATTATCTCAAGTCACTGTCTGTTGACGAGCGGACCAAGCGGTATAAAAAACTTTGTTCCTATAAGATTCCCTGCATCATTTACACTCGAAATCTTCCCATCGACAAGCAACTCAAGTCGATTGCGAACGAGGCTGGAGTGCCTATTTTTCAAACCCCGATGGTGACCATGCGGTTTGTAAACCTTGCCACTATTGAGTTGGATTTATTGTTTGCTCCACGCGACTCGGTCATCGGCAGCATGGTTGATGTGCACGGTGTTGGTGTGTTGATCCGCGGGGAGAGCGGCATCGGCAAGAGCGAAACCGTCCTCGAGTTGATCGAGAAAGGTTATAGTCTCGTCTCCGATGATGTCACTAAGGTTACCCTTCTGGATGGTCGTGAAATCATTGGCACCAGTTCCGATTTGTCGCGAGACCACATGGAGGTTCGGGGAATCGGGATTATAAATGTTGGCGCGATGTTCGGGGCAAAAAGTGTTCGAACCGAAAAACGGATGGATTTGGTGGTCACACTCAAGGCGTGGAAAGAATCGGATGACGTTGATCGACTGGGGATGGATGACGAATACGTGAAGATACTTGGGGTGAATGTGCGCCACATCAGCATCCCAGTTCGTCCTGGTCGAACATTGGCACGGTTGATTGAGGTTGCCGCATTGAGTACAAAATTAAGTGCGGCTGGTTATAATCCGGCTCGAGAGTTAAACGATCGCTTAATCGCAAAGATGTCCAAATAAAATGTCTGAAGAATCGTCTGGAAGCGGAAAAAATAAAAAGCAGTCCTGGATACCGAAAGATTTCCTGAAGGAGGTTAAGTCATTTGCCAACACGGAGGGCAAGCAAATGGTGGGATTTGTTCGGGGTAAATTTCGGGAGGCGATGGAGGAGGATGAACAGGTCGAAGAGCCGGTCAAGGAAACCACTGAAAAAAAACAATCGGTTGTCGTGTTGCCCGTCAAATTGCTGGATGCGTTGAAATCTGCTGCGAATGTCACTGGTATGAGTGTGGCGGAGTTGATACACAATTGCGTCACACGTTCACTTGAGGAGGTTATCCGGGAAGAGGACGAAAAAAAGACCGAGGCCCTCAGCAAGTTAAAGCTCCTTAAAAAAGAAGAGGAAAGTAACTAGTCCTCGAACATTATCACCTCAGCTTGGTTGCTCTTGGCCAAGCGGGCGTGCGGAGGGATGTCCAACAATGCGTTGGCCTTGGCCAAGCTGCCCAGCATGTGAGAGCGTTGTCCCCCGGCACTTGAGATTATTCCCTGCGCATCGATCGAGACGCGAACGAAATGCCGACGATCCCCCTTGTTGGTGAACTCTTCAGCCAACACCCCAACGCGCTTGGCTGGCTGGCAGTCTGTGGCCCCCTGCATTTTTAAAAGCGTGGGACGAACCAGCAGTTGGTAAGTTACCAAGGCAGATGCCGGATTACCGGGCAGGCCGAGCAGGGTGCGTCCATTGACTTGGCCAAGCACGAATGGCTTGCCTGGTTTTATAGCGACCTTCCACGCATTAATCGATCCGCCGAGCTGTTCGATCGCAGGTTTAACATGATCGTGATCCCCGACTGAAACCCCACCAGACGTGATCACGATATCATTTTCCTTGAAGGCGGCCTCGAGCGCCTTGCAAGTTGCATTCAATTCATCACGAATGATTGGGTAGATCTTCGGCGAACCGTTTACGCTTTTGAGGAGGGCCGCGAGCATGGTTCGGTTGCTGTCATATATTTGACCGGGTGCTAATTCCTGCGGCGCCTCGACAAGTTCACTCCCGGTTGCGACGAGCGCTACTTTCGGTTCGCGCCCCACCTCTATTGCATAATGGCCTGTTGCCGCCAAAAGCCCGATCGCTCTGGTGTTGATTCGCTGTCCTTTGATGATGACTTGGTCGCCACTCCGAACATCTTCCCCCTGCATGCGGATATTTTCCCACGGCCTGACGGAGTCCATGCAGGAGACAGTTCCATCCTCTTGGTTTATCCGGCAATACTCCTGCATGACGACGGCATCCGCCCCAATTGGAACTGGTGAGCCGGTGAATATTCGCATGCAATGACCCGGTCGAACCGTTTCATCCGAGCATCGTCCGGCAGGGATTATACCGGAGCACTTCAACGTGACAGGATTGGATTCGGAGGCTTTGCTCAGATCCGTGCTTACGACGGCGAATCCATCCATCGCTGAGTTATCAAATCCCGGAAGAGAGACTTTAGCATGGAGGGTCTGCGCGGAGAATCGGCGGAGAGCTTCCCTCAATTTCACCTTCTCAGGCTCCAGCTCAGTTACCGATGAGAGGGTTAATTCGACAGCATCTTCCAGTGATAACATCCCTGCGGACTTTCCCTGATGGTTAGGAGGGAATCAAACATGTTTCGTCAGTTACATGGATTCGCTCGCAGTCTGAATTGGGAAGTGATACCAATGGCAAAGAGTGGGAGACGAGTTGACGCAATTGAATCACAAGGAAAGGGTCGATGCCTTGTTTTCGTCCATCGCAGCGCGCTATGACCTGGTAAACGATATACAAAGTGCCGGCTTACACCGCCTTTGGAAGCGTAACCTGTCGAGACGAATTGGGTTGGTTGAGTCGGAGCGGGCCTTGGATATCTGCTGCGGCACAGGTGACCTGACATTCCGCTTGGCCAAGCGGGGAGGCACCGTTTTGGGGTTGGACTTGAACATGTCCATGCTGACTGTTGCTCGCCGTCGCTTGGCCAAGCGGGTGGTGAGAGGAGAGCAGTTGTGCCAAGCGGACGCGCTTAGTCTACCCTGTGCTAATGCCACGTTTGATGCGGTCACGATTGGCTACGGTCTGCGAAATTTGGCAGATATTCACGGTGGTTTGAGTGAAATATATCGGGTGTTAAAACCGGGCGGGCGCTTGGCAATCCTTGACTTTGGCAAACCTCCTAGTCGCGCTGTCCGTGCTGCCTATTATCAGTATCTCCGTTGGGCGTTACCTGTTTTCGGTTGGTTATTTTGTGGGAGTGCGTCTGCGTATAGCTATATATTGGGTTCCCTGGAGAAATATCCTGCCCAAATCGGCGTCAAGGAAATGTTGTTGGATATCGGATTCAGCTCGGTATCGGTAACTAATATTATGCTTGGTACGATGAGCCTTCATTTGGCCCGTCGTTAATCCCTGTTAAAACGAGAGGGAAATTAATAGATAAAACCACTTGCCAAGGCCTATTAATATAGTATCTTTCGAACCCGTGTCTGGATTTGACACGTACACCCTATAATAAATGAGCAAAGATACCGTTAAGCAATACCAGCAGGCAGTTGCCGCGTTGGAGAGTGAGAGGGCTTCGTTGCAGAAGACTTTGGCTTCTGCGCAAGCGACCGTTTCCAGCGCTGAAAAGCGTTTGGCTGAGATTGATGCCGCGCTGGGCGTGTCGGCTGCTAAGGCTGCACCTCCGGTCAAGCGTCGAGGCCGTCCAGCCGCCAAGAAGAAAGCCGCTAAACCGGCGCCGAAAAAAGCAGTCAAGAAAGCCGCAAAGAAGGTGGTGAAAAAAGCCGCAAAAAAGGCACCGGCAAAACGTGCGAAGAATAAAACTACCCTCAAGGATGTAGTCTTGCAGGTTACCAAGGGCAAGGCTCTTGATGCCAAGCAGATCTTCGAGGCAGCCCAAAAAGCCGGGCATAAGTTCAGTGGTAAAAATCCGATGAACTCCATTCGCGTTCTGCTTTATACGAACAAAAAGCTCTTTAAGAACAACAAGGGCAAGTTCACGGCAGCGTAATTCCCTCCGGTCTCGTTCGCCAAACTTGAACGACGGCCGGATTAAGGATATTTCATTTCCCGGCGACATGAGTCGCCGGGTTTTTTGTTTTCATGTTGGCAAAACGAGTCATTCCCTGTCTGGACGTGCACGATGGTGCCGTGACGCGCGGTGTGCAGTTCGGTCGTGCGGAGGAAGGTGGGTTGAGAAACGTCGGCGACCCGGTGGAATTGGCGGTTCGTTATGACGAACAGGGTGCGGACGAGATGGTGTTTTTTGACATTACAGCTAGCGCGCACGGTCGAGCCACGATGGTCGATGTAATGGAGCGTGTGGCGAGTCGTTGTTTCATGCCATTAACAGTGGGTGGAGGTATTCGCACTGTTGATGACATGGGCACCATGCTCAAGGCAGGCGCCGATAAGATCAGTATTAATAGTGCGGCGATCGCGAATCCCGAGTTGATCCGGGAAGGCGCAGAGAAATTTGGCAGTCAATGTATTGTCGTATCCGTGGATGCGAAAAAGACCGGGGAAGACGAATGGGGTGTTTTTTCGCTAGGCGGTCGAAAAGCGGTGGGGCTGGACGCAACCGAATGGTCGGTTCGGGCTGTTGAACTTGGGGCGGGGGAGATAGTCCTGAACAGTATTGATGCTGACGGAACCAAGGCCGGCTACGACTTGGATATTACCAGGCGAATCAGCGAGTCGGTGGATGTGCCAGTCGTGGCTAGTGGCGGTGCAGGAAAACTGCAGCACATGGCGCAAGTTCTGCACGAAGGCAGGGCCGATGCGGTGTTGGCAGCGAGTATTTTTCATTTCTCTGAATATACCGTGGCAGATGTGAAGGATTTTTTGAAGTCGGACGGAATTCCGGTTCGCAATATTTGAGATGATGTTTATCGAAAAACTGAAGTTCAACGACGACGGCTTGATCCCGGCAATCGTGCAAGAGGAGGCTTCCGGTCGTGTGGTCATGATGGCGTGGATGAATGAGGCCTCATTGAAATCAACCATCGAGACAGGCAAGACTCACTTTTGGAGCCGGTCCCGCCAAAAGTTTTGGATGAAAGGCGAGTCAAGTGGCCACACGCAGCAGGTGAAGGATATTGCATTTGATTGTGATGGAGACACCTTGTTGATTCAGGTGGAACAGCACGGGGCTGCTTGCCATGAGGGCTACAAGTCCTGTTTTTTTCGTTCGATCAATGAGGAGGGTGCGTTCGACGTCACGGAGGAGCGGCTTGTGAATCCGGAGGAGGTTTACAAAAAATAGTGCCGCTTGGCCAAGCGCTTGGCCTGTATTGTGTTGGCGTTCGGGGAGGGACGCCGTTTAGACTGCCCACCGCATGGAGTTTTGCAGACCAACCAAGGATGAGTTTAGCCGCTTGGCCCAACAGGGAAACCTGATTCCGGTCACGCGTCGCCTGTTGGCTGATCAGGAAACTCCTTTGACCGCCTATCGAAAAATCAGGGGTCAGGGCGAGTCGTTTCTTTTTGAGTCGGTCGAGGGGGGCGAACATTTGGGGCGGTATTCGTTTGTGGGTTGCAATCCACGGGGGATGATCCGTCAAACCGGCGATCGAGTGGAGTGGCTCGAGGGGGGGCAGGTTTTAGAGACGTTCAAGGTTGTTGGTCGTGGGGGCGGCCAAGACCGGAACGAAGTCTCGGATGGGTTGGCGGTGGTGGAAAAGGTGCTGGCCAATTACAGACCGGTGGATGTGCCGGGCCTGCCTCGTTTTACCGGCGGCGCACTTGGCTTTGTTGGCCACGAGTTTATTCACGATATCGAGCCGGTTGTACCTAGGCCTCCGGAGGACGAACTAGGCACCCCGACCGTTTGTTTCATCATTGCCGACGAATTGCTGGTTTTTGACCGGGTTGCCCAAACGTTGACGATCATTGTGAACGGTATCATTTCTGACGGAGATGACCCCGGTGAAATCTATGATGAGGCAGCCTCGGAAGTGGAGCGGATTGTGTCGCTGTTGGAGCAGCCCAGCGAGTACAAGCCGGTATCGTTCCCAGCGGAATTGCCGGAGAAGGAATTCAAGTCGAATCAGGAGAAAGAGCGATTCCTGAAAAACGTCGAGAAGGCCAAGGAGTATATCAACGCGGGCGACATCATTCAGGTGGTGGGTTCTCAACGGTTTTCCGCAGAGGTCGATGCCTCGCCGCTGGATGTTTACCGGGCTGTTCGTTCGATTAATCCATCCCCTTACATGTTCCTGTTGGAGTTCGAGGGTTATTCATTGGTCGGTGCCTCACCAGAGATTCACGTTCGCTGCGAGGATCGCCGAGTTGAGATTCGCCCCATTGCCGGTACCAGACCCCGGGGCAAATCCACCGAGGAAGACCTCTTACTGGAGAGGGAATTACTCGCAGATCCGAAGGAGCGTGCCGAGCATGTGATGCTGGTCGATCTGGCCCGCAACGACATCGGCCGCGTGTGCGATTACGGCTCGGTTGAGGTGAAGGATTTGATGATCATCGAGCGGTACAGCCACGTGATGCATATCGTATCGCAGGTAGAAGGAAATCTCACGAGTGATCGTACGCCCTACGATTTGATTCGGGCGACTTTTCCTGCGGGCACATTGTCCGGGGCCCCAAAGATTCGCGCGATGCAAATCATCTCTGAGTTCGAACAAACTACGCGCGGCCCGTACGGCGGTTGTGTGGGCTACTTTTCGTTCAACGGCAATCTGGATTGCTGTATTACCATTCGTACCGCGCTGCTTAAGGATGGCAAGGCGTATGTCCAGGCGGGTGGGGGATGGGTGGCTGATTCCGTGCCGGAAAGCGAATTTCAGGAGACTGTCAACAAGTCCAAGGCGATGATCAAAGCACTGGCCTTGGCTGAGAGTTTCAACACCCAGTAGTCTCTAGGCCAAGCGCGACGTTTATGGTCCTGTGAACAACTCGATGTGGTAGCCATCCGGGTCGGCCACGTAGATTTGGAATGCTCCGTCCGGCCGGGTACGGCGCGGCACGTATGCCTGCCCGATTTTTTTGAAATATTCCTCCCACTCGTCGAGGTTGTCTGCTCGCAGAGCAAAGTGATTGCTGCGAGGTCTTGAGATGACGGCATCCTCGCGCCCTCCGATCAGGTGTAGTTCCTGAAATTCGCCCAACCTAAACCAAGCGCCGGGGAAATCGAAGGCAGGTCGTTCCATTGGTTCCAGTTTGAGGACATCCCGGTAAAAGTCGCAGCTTTTTTCAACGTCTCCGACGTGAAGTGCCACGTGGTTTAATTCGTAATGAGTCATGAAATGGTGTGCTTTGTTGTTTTTTGAAAAAGCGTTTGACGGCTCAAGGCGAATCCATACAATCGCCGTCCCTCTGGTGGGGTCGTAGCTCAGTTGGTAGAGCACCACAATGGCATTGTGGGGGTCGCTGGTTCGACTCCAGTCGGCTCCACCATTTTTCTTTTTCCGAGAACATTTTCTTACTTCTTCCCACTTCGGATGGTTCGTGCCTGTGCGCTGCGGAAAAGTAGCCCAGCCGATTCGAAGTTGAAAGATTGTCCTTCATCCGCCTTTTGACAGACCAACAGAGGTGCAGCATAGTTGCCCCAGTTCATTGTTATGCGTGGTCTTCAATTATTAATGTCGATGCCCTCGAGAGGTATTGCCGTCGGTCGCTCCGGGTTGGGTGTGCTTTGGCTTGGCTTGGTTGTGCTGATGACGTGTTTGCCCTTGCATGCCGCCGAGCGTGTAAACGAGGGCTTGTTGGCATTGTATGATTTCCGCTTGGCCAAGGGCGAATTGGTCAAGGACCGATCCGGTGTGGGCCAAGCGTTGGATTTAAAAATCGAAAATTTAAAAAACGTCCGCCGCTCCGAGGGGGGGCTTGAGGTTCGCGCCCAGACTTTGATTCGTTCCGTCAAGCCGGCATCGAAGGTTTCCAACGCGGTGCGGCGATCCGGTGAGATTACGCTTGAGGCGTGGGTTCGGCCTGCCAATAAAAAACAGGAAGGCCCGGCCCGGATTGTCACGATTTCCGGGAACAGCACCAATAGGAATATCACGCTTGGGCAGGAGGGGGATCATTACGATGCCCGCTTTAGAACCACGGAGACAAGTAGCAACGGATTGCCCTCGATCGCGGGTAAGTCGGGTAGTCTGAACTTGAAGCTGACGCACGTGGTTTACACACGGAACAAGGCAGGCCAAGCCAAACTCTATTTGAACGGTAAGTTGAATAGTAGCAAGTCAGTGGGGGGGAGAACCGGTAAATGGGATGCGTCCTATCGGCTTGGTCTGGCCAACGAAATGACAAAGGGGCGACCTTGGCTGGGGGCTATTCACTTGGTGGCCATTTACGGTCGTGATCTGAGTGCATCCGAGGTGTTAAGGAATTTTCAAGCCGGCTTGGACGGCGAGAGTGTGCGAGTGGAGTTGGCAGCCAAGCAGCGAACTGAAAAAGAGAAGTTTTTTGACGAGGAAATTGTTCCCATCCTCTCCCGGCATTGCCTTGAGTGCCACGACACAGCAACCCGTAAGGGCAAGTTGGATCTTTCCAAGAAAGCAAGAGCGTTCGCATTGAGTAATGGCGACAAGGCGATCATTCCCGGCAAGTCGGCCGAGAGTTTGATCTGGGAGGTGGTCGAGTCGGACGACATGCCGGATGAACGTGAACCGTTGACCGTTGAGGAAAAACGCCTGTTACGAAAATGGATCGATGACGGGGCGGTTTGGACTACGGAAGAGATTGATCCGCTTGCGCACACGTTTGATCGTCGCGCCACGGAAAACTGGGTGCGACGATTGACGGTCTCTGAGTACATTCGATCCGTGAAAAGTGTTGTTGGGGTGAATATCGAGAATGAGGCTCGGGAGTTGTTGCCGGCTGACATTCGGGCGGATGGATTCAGCAACACGGCTTACAACTTGAAGGTCGACCTAAAACACATCGAGGCCTACTCAACCTTGGCCAGCTTGATTGTGGAGAAAATGGATGTCCGTGCGTTTATCGACCGGTACAACAAGCGCCTGAACCTGACGGACAATTCGATGCGGGGGTTCATTTCAAACATGGGCAGAGATTTTCTTCGGGGCGACTTGAATTCATCTGAAGTGGCAGCTTTTCGTGGAATCACGACAACCGTGACCGGCACGGGGGGGACGCTGGAGGAGGGCGTGGGGTTGATGCTCGAGGCGATGCTGCAGTCTCCCCGTTTTATTTACCGGGTGGAAAACCAGAAGGGCGACGGGGATGTCTGGCCGGTTTCCGAATATGAACTGGCTACGCGGCTTAGCTTTATAATCTGGGGTGCGGCGCCCGACAAAAAACTGCTGGAGTTGGCCGAGAGCGGTGACTTGTACGCGCCAGAAGTGATGGACGAGCAAATCGACCGGATGCTTGCGGACCCTCGGGCTTTGCGGCGCTCGTTAGAGTTCGCCAATGAGTGGCTGAATCTAAACCGCTTGGCTAACATGAGCCCGAATGCCAAGCGTTACCCCGGCTGGAGCCGTGAGTTAGCCAATGACATGAAGGCCGAGTCGCTTGCGTTTTTCGAAGAGGTAATCTGGAAACAAAATCGTCCAATGGCACATTTGTTGAACGCGGACGTGACTTTTGCGACGCCGCGCTTGGCCAAGCACTACGATCTGTCTCCGGCGAAGGGAGAAGGGCTGGCGAGGTACGATCTGTCGGGGGTGCCGGAGCGGGGTGGATTGCTGACGCAGGGGAGTGTTTTGACTATCGGTGGGGACGAGGCCTCGATGGTAACCCGCGGTTTGTTCGTGCTGCATGACTTGTTGCGAAGTGGAGTGAAAGATCCTCCTCCGTGCGTGGATACAACGCCGGTGCCAACCAAGCCGGGCCTGACACAACGTTCGATCGCGGAAGATCGCGTGGCGAACAAGTCTTGCGGAGGGTGCCATGGCAAGTTTGAGCCTTTGGCATACGGTTTGGAAATGTTCGATGGCATCGGTTCCTTTCACAAAAAGGATGAGCACGGGAACGCGCTTCGGGAAGACGGGGAGATCCTGTTTCCCGGTTCGGCCAAGCCGGTGCCGTACAAGACCTCGGCGGAGTTGATGGATCTGCTTACCGCAAGCGACCGCGTGGGCCAATGCCTGACGTGGAAAGTTGCCCAATTCGCACTTGGCCGCCCGCTTGGCCAACCGGATGCGCTCGCTCTTGACAAGATACATCAGGCGGCGCAGAAGGGTGGCGGAACTTACGCCAGTGTGATTCGCGCGATTGTAAAAAGTGATTTAGTACAAAAAATTCAAACAGAATCTGACAATGAAGAGTAAACCAATGAATCGACGAACAATGCTCAAGGGGCTGGGTGGCATCACGGTCGGGTTGCCGTTGCTGGAGGAGATGGCGTTTTCCGCGGCGGGAACTGCAGCGAAGGATGTACCGGTCAGGGCGTTCAATGTTTTTTTTGGATTGGGAATCCCGGCACCACTCCAAAAGGAGGGCTATGAAGGTGTGCTCGAGCCGCTCAAGCCTCTTCGAGAAAAGTTACTCATCATGCGCGATGTGGATCAGGTGCGTTGCGACGTCAGCGGCATCAACGCTCACTTTGACGGAGCGACCGGTTCGTTCACGGCTATGCCGGCCGGTGGTGAGGCCAAGGCGGGTGGACCTTCAATCGACCAGGTGGTTCGGCAGGCGCATCATCCTGACGGACTCCCCCCGGGGATGGTGCCAACATTGATCGGGGGCACGTACTTCCGCCGGAGTCGTGTGGGGCGCTATCTGCACAGCTACAATCAAGACGGCACGGTAGCCGGGACGATGCAGGAAAAACCGCGTGACCTGTTCGATCGTGTGTTTGGGGCTGTCGACGCAGGCACGGGTGGTGACGCGCGGAAATTACGACTGAAGCGCAGCGTGCTTGATTCCGTGGTTGATCAGTACAAGTTTTACACCGGGGCAAACTCCCCGCTGGGCAGTGCCTCCAAAAACCGTGTGGCCGAGCACCTTGAGCGGATTCGTGAGTACGAGTTACGCGCCTTCGAAATGAAACATCGTAAGGACAAGGGGCCGAAACTACCGCCCCGCTCTGAATTGTTGCACGGCGGGCAGGCTGATCCGGGTGGCCAGGGCATCGACATCACGCTGGAAGAATTAACCACCGAGTGGCACTTAATGGCCGACCTGTACGCCTTGTCAGTCCAGATGGATCGAGTCCGGTTTGGCTCCATCACGTTCCTCGCTGCGGGTGAGCGAATTCGACTGGTTGGTGACTATGATTACGATGGCAGAAAGATTTTTGAATTCAACGATCCGAAGCAATTAAACGCCTCGGGTGACCAGGGCTGCAGCCATGAGTGGTGGCACAAGTTCAGCGAGAAGAAAAAGAACGAGCAACTTCGCGCCCATGCCCACATGAAAATGCGTGAGGTTGCTTACTTCCTTAATCGACTCGACTCGGAAAAGGAGGCCAACGGCCGGTCCATTTTGGAAAACTCGATGATCACCATTTCTACCGAGTCTGGCGATGGACGCCACAATGACTCCAAGCGGGAACTCTCCGGGGTCTTCCACGCGATTACCGGTGCAAACGGCCGCTTCAAGACTGGCGAAATTATGGACGTCGGGGCGGAAGGGATCGATGTTTACAACACGATGGTGGGTGCGATGGGTGCAAAACACCGCCTTGGCCCGGCCAAGCGCGACCGGCAACACATCAGTTCGATTCTCGCTTAATCATTCCCGGCGAGCAGGCGTTGGTAGAGTTGGTATTGATCTTCCACCAAGCGCTCCACGGAAAACTTTTCCTTCACGAACGCTTGGCCTGCTTGGCCAAGTGATTGTCGTAGCGGAGAGTCCTTGGCCAAGCGCACGAGGCTTTCCTCCAACTTGGCCAGATCGCCCGCAGGGATAAGCGAACCAGTTTGCTCGTCTAGGCAGACTTCGCCTGCTCCATCGCAATCGAACGCCACCACCGGTTTAGCGGCGGCCATCGCTTGGGGAAGGGCGCGGGGTAAACCTTCCCTCTGTGACAGGTGGACTAGGCAGTCCATGATCCCAACAAGTTTTGGGATCTCCACAGGAGGGACTAATCCCAAAAATATGAAGTTCTCCTCACACCCGATGCGCTTGGCCAAGCGCTCATAATCCTCCCGCAAAACGCCATCGCCCACGAGCAGGAACCGGATGTTTGGAATTCGCCTGACCAAGTTTGGGGCGATTGAAAACAAATGCTCGTGTCCTTTCAGTTCGAACAACCGGGCAATTTTGCCAACAACAAAATCGTCGTCCTTCAGTCCGAGTTTTTTGCGTAATGTTGCCGAGTTGTTGGATGCCAAAAAAGGATTCAGATCGAAGCCGCTGAAAATCTGCGTGTAGTTTTCCTCCCGGCCAATTCCGGCGGCGAGATATTGAGTCTTCATCGCGTCGGCGACGGTAATGAAGTGGTCAGTTCGTGCTCCGGCAAACCGTTCAGCTTCGCTGAAAATTGCATTGGCAACGCTACCCTGGAAGGCGCCAAACGAGGGGCCGTGGATGGAGTGAATGATCAACGGCACGCCGACTTTTTTTGCGGCTAGCCTCCCGATCAAGCCGGCTTTGCCGCTGTGTGTGTGAACGATGTCGGGTTGGAATTGCCTGAACTCATGAACCAATTGGCGGTAGGCAAGAAAATCACGGATTGGATTGACCGGTCGTACGAGATTCGAAATCAATTGGAAAAGCCCTTCAACACTCTTAACCGTTGATTCCAGTGAGCCTTCCGGTCCGGTGGTTGGGCCGGAATAAAGTCGGACGGAGACCTCTTTTTTTTGATGAAGACCGAGAACAGTCGCGAGGGTATTCTCCTGTGCACCGCCGACAATTAGCCGGGTAATGACGTGCGCAACGCGCATGGGTTACGGAGTGGAGCCCTGTGAGTTTTCCAACTCGCTTACCCGTTTTTTAATCTGCTCAAGCTCAGAGGCGGGAACGGATTCCTGATCCACATACTTCAGGAACAGGTTGTAATTTTTCAATTCATCGGAGGGGGATTTTTCCGCCTCGGCAATCTGCGCAAATCGGAGGTACATGCGCGGGTCGTTCGGGGTCAGGGACTGGAGTTTTTTGTAGTCCGACTTGGCGTTCGAGTATTGTTTGGTCGCCATGTACGACTCGGCGCGGTTTGCCAGCACCTCGGGGTTCCATTCATTCAGGGCCAGAAGATCGTCGAAGATTACGATGGCATCGTCATGCTGATTCATTTGCATGTAGATGGTCGCTTTTTGGTAACGGAATTTTCCCGAATCGCTGTTGGTATCAAGTGCTTCATCGATGTATTCCAGTGCAGTCTCAAATTCACCCATCTCGACGTACACGCCAGCGAGTTGGGAACGGATGTTTGATTTTGTACTGCCGTTTGCCTGATCGAACGCGTTTTCGAGGACGCTGATGGCATTGTCAAAATTCTTGAGTTGGGCCAACAGGAGGCCTTTACCGACTAGCGCATCGATATCCTGCGGGCGTTCTTTGAGCCAGAGATCGAGGATGGGTAGAGCTTTTTCCGGGAGTTCATTTTCCATGTAGAAGCCAAGCGCGGTCTGCAACCCGGGTAGGGTGGCCATGTGGGGCTCAAGTTGTTCGGTTAAATATTTTTCGGCGGTTGCCAAGTCGGTTTGCAGGAGGCGGACGCCGGTCTCTATGCCGATCAACTGCACTTGTTGCTCGGGTTGGAACGCGTTGGTTTTGTGCATCTCTCGAAGTTTTTCAATGAATGGCTGGGTTTTGTCAGGCATCCCGTAGGTGACAAACATGTTGGCGACGAACAGCAACGGTTCGGGGTCGGTGGTGGTGAGTTCCGTGGCGCGAACCAACTCATGATAGGCTTGGCGGATTTGGGATTGGCTTTCAAAAAACTTCCCCAAAATCAGGCAGGCCCCGGGCTCGTCCAGTGGGCCGTATGTTTTTAACGTGTGATTGATTCGCGAGAGAGCGAGTAGTTTCTGGTCAGACAACAGATCGTCGAGGTTTTCACTGAATGGAAAATCGTCATCAGTTTTATTTTGCAGTTCAAATAGGTGGCGGAGGTTTGCCTGTGCCGTGATGTTTCCATTTGGACTGCCTTGAAACAGGTCGTTGGCGATTCGGTACATCGACTCCGCTTCAGAAGGTTGGTTGCTTCGGGCGAGTGCCACACCGCGTGCGTTCATGTTTCGCGACAGCCAGCCCATGATGATGAGAGTGTCCTGAAAATTCGATCGCTGCAATTCGGCGACACTTTCCGCAATCGATCCGAATGTGGATCTTACTGATTTTTCCAATTCCGATTCGGACTCAATCGCCGATGTGGTGAGCTTGGGTTTGTCCAGGGATTCGCCCCCGAGTTCGTACTTGGCCAAGCGGAAGATTCCCTGGTGGGACTGAGTATGAAATTGCTCAAAGAAATAACCGAAGCTTGGATGAGTGTAGTAGATTGGAGTCTTGTCGATGACCTCGTGCAGTTTTTCGAGGATCAAAAACTCATCAACAAGGATTGAGTCGGCAACTTCGTCAGACAGGGCGGGCCAAGCGTTATTGAGCTTGGCCAAGCGCTCGTGATACCTCGGCGAGGCCAAGCGGTGGGTATCCACAAGTAATGGCGGATTTTCCCTGCTGGAGCGGGCCAGTTCCGCCTTCAGTAACTGCCGTTGAGGGCTCATGTCGCCGTCGCTTATCAGGACTACGGTTTCCTTCGGCAAATCCTCTGCGAGCCACTTTGTGTATTTCCCGGTAATGTCGTTTTTGTTGTGCGCCCAGACTGCACCGATGTTTTGCCAGGCGAGCAATCCTACAACGCCAAAAGCGGCGACGGTGAGGCCTCCGTACAGGCCACGGTTCAATGCCTTGGAAAAGGCCGTCGGTTTTTGCCAGCGCCGCGCATCTTCCTTGCCAAATAGGAGAAGCAGGTAGCCCAGAAAATATCCGGCCGAGAGACTGCCCAGATAATAGAAAGTAACGAACGGTGCGCCGACTCCGACCACCTGCTGGGCCTGGACGAGTTTGCGTGGGCTGAAAAGATGATCGAACGCTGTGTAGACGCACGCGACGAGAAATAAAAAATGTACCAACCGAAGCAGGACGGTGGTGATGGCTGAGGCGGCGGCGTTGGTGTCCCCAAAACTAACTGGCCAACGGATGCCAAGCAGTAGCAGTGGCAGGATCGCTGTGCAGGACATGACCATCACCTCGAGGCGGTTTCTGAACAGATTGGACAGAAACGATTTTTGGTCACCCAAATTATCCGTCAAAACCTCGCCGAACCCGTACTCGCTCCCGGTTGCGATGGCTACCAGTGGCAGTAGCAAATAGAGAGCCAGACCAGCGATGCCGGTTATCAGCAGTTTAATCCATAGCCCATCACGGAAGAGTCGCATGCGGCCGGTCCACAACAGCGCAACGCCGAAAAGCGGAAGGAAGCCAATCATACCCCAGTTGTTTGGGATACTGATCGCAAACACCACCGTGGCTCGGATCAACCACCCCGGCTTGTGGTCAAGCCGGTACTCGAGCAGGCAGCGAATAACGTACGCGAACAAGAGCAGGTTCAATATTTCACCTGTGCCGGATGTGGCATGTTGCCAGAAACTGAGCTGCAACCCGCAAACCAAAGCGGCGAACACGGGCGGCACCCAGTTCAACCCAATGCTTAACAGGGAGTGTTCACTTTGTTCGCGCTGGCGTTGTTCCTTCGTCCGGTCGTGTGGCAGCAGGGCAACCGAACGTGCAAGTAGCGCGAGGGTGAGTGCGCCAAAGATGGCTGCGAGTACATTCATCGCCGCCGGCACAGCAGACACTGGCAGGAGTTTTAGTGGGAGCGTGACGAGATATAGCAGCGGTTGTTTCGTCTGTGGAAGGTCATGCCATCCGCCAACGTGTGAGATGGCGGGCAGACTGGCGAAACTGATCCACGAATGAAGGGTGGCGAGGTAAAGCACGAGCGCACACGCAGCCACCACCCATGGCAAGCGCGTGGCAGCGAAGGAACTCAGCGGGTTATTGTTGTCTGACATCAGAACGGTTGCGGAGGTAGTTGAAACCTGCAGTCGGTTTTTGACAAGACGGTTTTAGTCCTGTGGCTCATGTGATTCCGGTTCACTTGGGCTGTTCAATCGCAGGTCGGTAATGCATTCGACATGTTGAGTGTGAGGGAACATGTCGATGGGGATGACCTGTTCGAGGCGGTAGACCCCATCGGCGCAAAGAATGTTCAAATCCCGAGCAAGAGTGGCCGGGTGGCAGGAGATGTAAATAACCTGTGCCGGTCGGACCTCTCGGAGTTGCTCCATTGCGGCAGGGGCGCACCCTTTGCGGGGAGGGTCGAGAATGACACTGGTTTTGCCCGCATCAAACTTGGCCAATAGGCTGGGGAGAAGGTCCTCCGTCCGCCCCTCGATGAATTCGCCATTGTCGCCCCCGAATTGGGTGGCGTTCTCGCGGGCAGCCTTAATGGCGCCTTTGTCGTACTCCACCCCGGCGTAGCGCTTGGCCAAGCTGGCCAATTCGATGGCGAAAAAGCCGACACCGCAATAGGTGTCGATCAGGTATTCTGAGTCGCTGGACTGGAATACTTTTCGCACCGCCTCGACCATGCGAGGCAGCATGAAGTAGTTTGTCTGGAAAAATGAGTGGTCCGGCACGATCCAGTCCTCAGGCGTGATCCGGAGGTTGACCTTGATGCCGCCGCGCTTGGGAGGGTTGGCGCGGACTTCCGGGATCTGGGCGTTGAGTGCGGGTTCGGCAATCTTGCACTCGTCAATCTCCACCACCCAGTGGGAATTGCGCTTGCGAAATCCGACCAACAATTTCTTGGCCTTCCCGTTCCACTGGCTTCGGATGAGAATGCGGTTCCGATAGTTATATGATTGAGGGCAGGCAACGACTGGGGCGACCTTGTCCCCTTTAAACCCGCCAATCCGCTCGAACAAATCCGCCACCTGTTTTTGTTTCATCTCGAGCTGCGCTTCGTAGCTCATGTGCTGGTATTGGCAGCCACCGCAATCACCAAAGTATTGGCACTCGGGCTCGACGCGTGTGGTGGCAGGGGAGACCACCTTCTCCAGTTCGGCCCGTGCGAAGTTTTTCTTCACCTCGGTAATGGTGGCCTCGACGGTTTCGCCCTCGATTACGAGTGGCACGAATACGACGAATCCCTCGACCCGACCAACGCCTTCGCCACCGAAGGCGATGTCTTCGATTTGCAAAGTCACGCGCTGTCCCACATCGGGTCGTGTAACCGGCCCTGTAGTGGGCTGAATATCTGTTGGCTCGTTCAAGGTGCGTTAGTGTTGCGCTTGGCTATGCAACATGGAAATGCCAAGGCCGGGGTACGTTAACCGCACACCCGGCCCTGCAAAAGTCCGATATGATTCCGGAAGCTATTTTTTGTGGTGCTTCTCGTAGTGCTGGCGCAGCAGGTCGTCGCCAAAATCGTTCTTCAAGTCGCGAATGACGCAGTGCACGTGGTTGGCGTTATTTTGCGTATTGTCGTACTCGATCAGAAAGTCAGGAGCTTGAATACGGTAATAGTGGCCTTCGCCAGCCTTGAGCGATCCAGCCCAGCCGAAGTGGATATTTTCCAAATCCACCTCGTCGAGGTTTTTCAACGTCTCGTTGGCGATGTCGGGGCGGTAGTTACGAAGGTATTCCTCGATGATGCCCCAGAGTTGGGAGACCTGCTTTTTCTTCATCTTGGCAGCGGAGATGCCAAGCGGCTCGAGGCGCTTGGCCTTGCGATCGGCTTTGGTGATGATGTCAGCGGGAGCCTTGTCGGCGATGATGCCAGCCTTCTGTTTCTTGGTGAGTGACTTTGCGAGGGCGCGTGCCTCGTTTTCCTCGTTGGCCAGAACCTGCAGCCCTTTGCGCGGTCCACTTAGGACTTTGCCGGGGTTGGTGCCCCAAAAGGACGGTGTGATGCTGGCGATGTGCCCCTCCACTACGGTGAAACTTAGTGAGAGGTGATGTCCCTCAAAGCGCCAACCCCATGTGCCTTCCGCGCTTGGCTTGCCGAAGATGCTCACGAAATACCACTTCGGGTCGCGGGCGAATCGGCCCTCCGGGTTGGCATCGTGCAGAATTTGCTCGAGGCTCATGATCTGTGCGCTTTTTTGCAGCCCCTTGGCGCTCATTACGGATGCCAACAGGGCGTAGGCCATGTGTTGTTGATCCTGTTGCATTTCACGGAACGACAATCCGTGACGGGCGTGCATCTCGGTGGGGACGAAGTGCCATCGGGTACGGTTGTTGTCGTCGAGTTTGAAGGTGGCTTTGGCTTTTTGCTCCGGCTTGAGCGTGGCAAGGAACGCGTTGGCTGCATCCGCCATGTCGACGGCGGCCTGATCCGGATGAGCCACGGCACTGCCCGCAACCGACAGCGACAAAACGAATGCGAGGGACTTGAAAATACGCAAGGATTGCATGCGCGGAAGTCCAAGCCATCGGGACGAAAATGGCAATTCCAAAATGCACCTCTCGACATCCGCCCCGGCTCGGGGGATAACCGCCCGTTCATGGAACCTGTGTTTGTTGGTATCGAGATTGGCGGGACAAAAATCCAGATCGTGACCGGTGACGATCACGCGCGGATTCTCGATCGCCACCGGTTTACGGCAGACAAGGCGCTGGGCGGGGAGGGGATTCGTGCACAGATTTCAGGTGCGTTGAAGGAGGTTCAGTCCGCCAATACCGTACGCTCGATCGGCGTGGGGTTTGGTGGGCCGTTCAACCGCAAAACCGGGCGAACCTGTCGCTCGCATCAGGTCGAGGGTTGGGACGACTTTCCGCTTCGTGACTGGCTAAGCGACCAAGGGGGCGGTGTGCCGGTGAGCGTTGATAATGATGCCAATACGGCGGCATTGGGTGAGGCCCGTTCCGGGGCGGGGCAGGGGGCTTCACCGGTGTTTTACATCACGCTTGGCAGTGGCATCGGCGGTGGGTTGGTTATCGATGACGAGTTGTTTCATGGTGCGCTGCCGACGGAATCGGAGATTGGGCATGTGCGCCTGAATCCCGAGGGGGAAACGTTGGAGTCGAGGTGCTCGGGTTGGGCAGTGGACCGCCGGTTGCGCGAGTACGCAAAGGTCAATCCGGCCTCGCCCTTGGCCAAGCGGATAGTTGGAAATAGCAAAGAGGGCGGTGAGGCCAGATATTGGTTGGATGCAATCGGTGACGGAGATGAAGGGGCACGGGAGTTGTTCGCTGATACATGCCAAAACTTGGCCTTCGGTCTGTCACATGTTGTTCACCTGTTGAACCCATCTGTGATCATCCTTGGGGGAGGACTGTCCTTGCTGGGTGAACCGTTGCGCGCCGGGGTCGAGTCAGCGCTTGGCCAAGCGGTCATGGAAGTGCTGAGCCCCGGGCCAAGCGTCCGGCTGGCCAAGCTTGCCGAGGATGCCGTACCGGTGGGGGCACTGCATATGGCTTTGACGGCTGGCTGAATTTTGAGACAATCCATTCATGCGTGATTGGATAGCCAGTTACATTGAGGCGCAAAAGGCGGCGCTCGACTCCATACCGGTTGAGCAGGTCGAGTCAGTTATTCGCAAGCTAAAGGAAGCCCATGTCGAGGACCGACAGATTTTTGTGTTCGGGAATGGCGGCAGTGCCTCCAACGCATCACACTTCGCGACCGACCTTGGCAAGGGTTCGTCCGACGCGCTGGGCAAACGCTTCAAGGTATTATCGCTCAACGACAACGTGAGCTGGATCACGGCAATTGGCAACGACTACTCCTACGAGGATATCTACCTGCGCCAACTTGAAAACTATGGCCAAGCCGGCGACATCGCTTTGACGCTGAGCGTCAGCGGTAGTTCGCCGAACTTGGTTAAGGCGTTCGAGTGGGCCAAGGCGAACGGGTTGCACACCATCGCACTTGTCGGCGGCAAGCGCGGCAAGTTGGCGGAGATCGCCAGCGAGACAATCGTGATCGATGACACCCACTACGGCCGTGCCGAAGATTGCCAAATGGGCATCGCACACATGCTCTGCTATGCCTTCATGGAAGTGGACGAATTGAAGGCGTAAGCAAGCTGTTTTAAAGAAAAAGGCCCGGCTGTTGCCGGGCCTTTTTTGTGTTTAAGAATTCTTACGCTCCCATCTCGTCCTCGAAGGAGCCTTCGGCAACCGGGAAACACAGGCTGTCGCGGACGTATTGGATACCCTCGATGGCGGTGGCATCCGGATCGCGATAGTTGCTCTCGGTCTCCGCGATTAGCGGAGCGGTGTCGGCACCGGTGATCTTAATGTAACGGGCCGGGTATCCGATATTGATCAGCATCTCGACGTAGCGAACCATGTTCAGGTCGCCGCTGCCGAGGTCGGTGAATTGCATCGCGCGATTCCGCCAGTTACCGTCCATTCGACGCAACGGCACGTTTTGGCGCACCACGAAGTTTTTCACGTGGCAGGCATAAACGCGGTCTCGCACGGCGGGGTGGGTGAAACGGGTCTCCCAGTCTTCACCTTCCCAGCAGTGCGATGGGTCGGCGTTGACGGTGAGAGTCTCATCGCCGTCGCAAATTTCCACGAGTCGGCCAAACTCCTCGGCGCACATGGCCGCAGTGCCGGGATGAATTTCATGAGCGAGATAAATGCCGAGACTCTTCGCGTGGGCGCGAATTTTGGCCGTTTTATTGACAAATCGTTCCTCGCCTTCCTTGATCAGGTCGCCGCCATCCGGGGAGGTCCAGAATCCCCAGGGATACCCCGTGGCCAGTTCCCAGCCATGGGAAACGCCCCAAAACATCGGCAGTATCTTGATGCCCAGTTCCGCGCAGAGATCCATCATGCGCAGCAGGTAATTCTCGTACCACTGCTCCAGTTCCTCGGGGCTCTTATCCTGATTCGGCCCGTGAATAAACGCGTGGCCGCTCTTGCTGCCTGTCCATGCACTCGTGTGCACCCAAAATGGGCAGTGCCCACTGACGCCGTCGAGTTTGAGACCGTGTTTTTCGAAAGTATCCTTGATGTCGCTGGCGCTTCGAAACTTCTCTCCGGAATCGCCGTCCTCGAGCATGTAATTGCTCGGTTGCGCTCCGGCTGCCCCGGCTTCCTTGGCGAAGGTGAGGAAGCCCTCGAGCCCCTTTCCGCCGTGTTGTGCCCCTTCAATACTGGAATGGTAAACAGGTTTTGCCATCTCTTTTCAGTGTTAAAAAATCGTTGTTCCGTGAGAACGGCCGAAAGCCTAGGCACAAAACCGACCACAGGCAATCAAGATTGGGAAAAATGCCCCCCGCTTGGCCAAGCGCTCCCCGTCGGCAGATCAGCTCTCCGGCAGGAGTTTGTTTAGCTGCTTGGCCAAGCGCTTGGTTCGGCCCTGTCTGGCCTTGGCCAAGTTTTTGCGTTCGTGGGGGTCTTTGGCCAAGTTGTAAAGTTCGATGTCGCCTGTGTCTTTTTGTTTGGCTCTGGTGGTGACGTTTTCCTTGTGGGGCAGGATGAGTTTCCAATCGCCGTTGATCAACCAGCGGTAGGTGAGGTTGGCGCTTGGCTTGTGGATATCGACGGCGTTGTGCAGGTAGATCGCGCCGTAGGTGGATTTGCGCTTGGCCAAGGCTTCGTCGTCAAGCAGGTCAATGCCCTGCATGGCCTCAGTGGGAGCGAGCCCGCATGCCTTTAGGATGGTCGGGGCGAGGTCGATGCTGTTGGCCAACTCGGGCCGATCCTCCGGTTTCACCTTGCCCGGCCAGCGAACCATGATCGGGGTGCGGAGGCCGCCGTCGTATTGCGAGCGCTTGGAGCGCGGCGCGTACCGGCCGTTGTCGGCGCGCTGGATCCAGCCGTTGTCGGTGACGTAGAGGACGATGGTGTCGTCGGCCAGTTTTTTCTCGTCGAGGTGATCGAGCAGTTGGCCGCAGGTCTCGTCGAACCATTCGCACATGGCCCAGTAGCGGGCGATAAACTTGGACTCAGTTTTCTTGGCGTACTTTTCGAGCAGTCGCTTGGGTGGGTTGTGCGGGGTGTGGGGGAGGAACGGCGCGTACCAGACGAAGAACGGCTTGTCGTCGGCCTCCTCGATGAAATCAAAAATCTCGTCCATCCCTTCGCGACCGATCTTGAGGCCGACATCGCCGTGACGACCGCCTCGCTTGGGATCGCCGTGGGTCATGCCGTGGGTGAAGCCGCCGCGCGAGTAGTGCCCCTGCCACCATTTGCCGGATTGGTGGCTTACGTAACCGCGCTTGGCCAACAGCCGGGGCAGGGTCGGCAGGTCGTCGATGAACGACACGCATTCCTGAACCTGTTTGCGGTACTGCTCGCTGTTTCGACCTCCCGCTGGCATGGGCGGTTCGTTGCCAGTGATCTTGGTCTGGTGCGGGTACAGTCCGGTGATCATGGAGGCGAGTGAGGGGCAGCAAAGACTGCTCGGCACGTAGCCGCGTTTGAACAAGCGACTCTGCTTGGCCAAGCGATCGATGTTCGGTGTCTCGATCGCCTCGTGGCCCATGAAACTGTAGTCCGTCCAAGACTGGTCGTCGGAAATGATGAGGACGATGTTGGGTGGCTTGGCGGCGCTGGAGTAGCTGGCAAGCGACAGGATGGCGGTCAGGAGCAGGAGAGTGCGTTTCACGCGGAAGTCAATATGTGACATTGGCGGGAATGTCAAAACAGACCAGCGACGGAAATCGGATTTGCTTTCACTGCAGGCATCGGATTCACTGCGGGTGATGTTTTCGCATATCGTTATTTTCTGGACCAAGCCGGAGGTGGAAGACGCCGAGCAGCGCCTGATTGATGGATTGAACAAGTACCTGCCGGATATCCCCGGCGTCATCTCGATGCATGTCGGCAAGTGCGCCCCGAGTGACCGTCCGGTGGTGGATCAGAGTTATCAGGTCGCCCTGAATATCACGTTCAAAAACAAGGTCGTTCAGGACGAATATCAGGTGCACCCGCAGCACGTGGAATTCGTGGAGAAGGTTTTTAAGCAAACCTGCGACAAGGTTGCGGTTTACGATTTTGGAGATTTGGAGTAGCCCATCGCAGTCAGGCTGCAGATCACTTGAAACTGAAAACTGAAAACTTGATCCTCTCCCGGTTGCGCTTGGCCAAGCGCGACTGGGCGGAGCACTAAGCAAACCAAGCGTATGGATCCGTTTGTTTACAATTTCGTTTTCGGTGGAGTGATTTTTTTATTCGGGGCTGTGCTGGCCTGGCGGCAGGGGAGTCTTGGTTTGAGTGGGAGCGGTCGACGAAACCTATGCCTCGTGCTGGGAGTCGTCTCGTTTTATTTCATCCTGCAGGCGTTTCTCCAGTACAAAGCGCCCGGTATGCCGTCGGCGGAGCCTTTGCCGTACAAACCAACCCCGAAGGCGGAGGCGGCGGTTGATCCCGGGGAAGGCTATCGCGGAGCAACAATCGACTACGCGATCATGATTGGGTACTTCCTTATCATCGTGGTGCTTGGCGCATTTTTCGGGCGAAATATGAAGTCAACGGATGACTTCTTCTTTGGTGGTCGAAAGTTCGCCTGGTGGTTGATCGCGTTCAGTATGGTGGCCACGACGATCGGCTCGTACAGTTTTCTAAAATACTCGAGCAAGGGCTACGAGTACGGCCTTTCCAGCACTCAGACGTACAGCAACGACTGGATTTATTTTCCGCTGCTGCTGTTTTGCTGGTTGCCGATTTTGTATTTCTCGAGGATCACATCCATTCCCGAGTATTTTGGCAGACG
>CAJXAU010000001.1 GCA_913050205.1 uncultured Verrucomicrobiota bacterium | reverse complement strand
ACCGCGAACGACTTCAACTTGACGCCGACTCAAAAGTGCCAACCGAGTACGTGGCCACCATGTACGAGTTGATGCACCTTGCGTTCATGACCGACTCCACCCGCGTGGCCACCTACCAGATTGCCAGCATGGGAGATGCGACTACGCTGGGTGGCAAGTTCCCGCAACTGCTGGGTATCGGCAAACACCTTCACGGCTTGGCCCACGACTGGAACAAGGCCGAGGGCGCCGAGGCACTGGGCAAATGGGATCGTTTTCTCGCGGAGCAATTCGTGACCTTTCTGGATCGCATGCGCAACACGCCGGCTGGCCCGGAGAGCGATGCAACATTGCTCGACCAGACCACCATCATCTACGGCTGCAGCAACAGTACCACGCACACGAACAAGAATTACCCGCTCGTGCTCGCTGGCGGTCGCGGCCTTGGCTTCAAGCATGGTCAGTACCTCAAATACGGTGAGGACACACCATTCGCAAACGTCTTCGCCACCATGCTCCAACAAACCGGCGTCACCAACCGCTTCGCCGACAGCACGGCCATCCTCCCTGAACTGTTGGCCTAACCCTCCGCTTGGCCAAGCGGGTGGTAAGTACCGATCGCCGAACAAGGTGCGCTGCAGATGGAAGTGGTATCAGCCGTCCTTAGGCTGGCATTTGGATTCGGCTTCTCGGCGTATTCTGAGGTATCGCGGCGTGAAATCCATCGATGAGCGGAAGTGACAGTGTTTAAAAACAAGTCGGCTTGGTTTTTCGTCCTGCTGTTGGCGGGGCTGTCGTTTTATTATTTCGGTAAATCGGCTTGGCGGCCGGTCTGGGTGAAACTGACGGGAGCTAAGTCGGTCGAGCAGGCGGTTACGGAGATCCGTTTCGATCGTCCGTTCGCATTTGATTCTGGCAAGTGGAGTGAACTGGTTTTACTCGGGTTAAAGGAGGAGCGAATGCTGGAAGTATGGGGGCGACTAAAATCGGGCGAATTGGAATTGATTAAGCGTTACCCGATCACCGGGTTCAGTGGTGGCCCGGGGCCGAAGTTGCGGGAGGGGGACGGGCAGATTCCGGAGGGGATTTACGCGATCGAATACCTCAACCCGAACAGCCAGTTTCACCTGTCGATGAAGTTGAATTACCCCAATGCATTCGACAAGGCCAAGGGCAAGGCTGATGGTCGTGATCGTTTGGGGTTCGATATTTTCATTCACGGCGGCTCGGCAACTATCGGTTGCATACCGATTGGCGACGCCGGGATTGAGGAGTTGTTCCTGATGGTTTCCGAGGTCGGGAAGCTGAACGTCACAGCCGTAATTTCACCTTATGACATGCGTATGAAATCCAAGCGCATCGAGATTCCCGGGATCGTTTGGGAGCAGGAATTACACGACAACATTCGTGCTGAATTCAACCGATTGTTTGGGGTTGAAAATGAGTAATCGCGGTTTGACGTTACCGGCCGGGAGGGGGATGATCCGCGCGACCAAGGAGTTTGCGTATGCTGGAGAACAAGACTGATCGACGTCGTTTCCTGAAGGCAACCGGAGTGTCGCTGGCGCTTCCGATGCTGGAGTCGGTGCCTGTGCTGGGTGCTGCGTCTGGTGGGGCCAAGGCCAAGCGCTTGGTTTGCGTGGGCGGTTATCTCGGTTTTCATCAGGAAGCCATCTACCCGAAGGAAACCGGGCGCGGCTACACGATGTCGCAGACGCTTCAGCCCTTGGCCGGCCATCGCGGTGATTTCACGATTTTCTCCGGACTCGACCACCGGGCCAAGCATGGCCATGGCGAGTGGGCGAACTACCTTTGCGGCCAAAAGGTTGGCAAGGTGTCTCTGGACCAGATTGTTGCGCGTGCGCTTGGCCAAGCGACTCGATTCGAGTCGATCCAACTCACGGCAGGCCAAGCGAGCCGGTTCATGAGTTACAATCATGACGGGGTGGCACTGCCGATGATCCAGCGGCCGTCTGTTTTTTATAATAAACTGTTCGCCTCGGCGGCAGATCGGGCGCACACGGAGTACCTGCTCAAAAGCGGGCGAAGTTCGCTGGACCTTGTTCGGAACGAAGCCAAGCGACTGCAGGGCAGGGTGTCTGCCCGTGATCGACACAAGTTGGACGAGTATTTCGGCTCCGTACGCGAGGTGGAAAAACGGATGACCCGCCAGTTGAACGGGATTGACCTGCCGCTGCCCAAGACGGACTACAAACTGCCGGGCTACGACCCGATCGCGCCGAACCTGATGATAGAGGCGGAGCAGTTGATGTACGACTTGATGGCATTGGCGCTGGAGACGGATTCGACACGAGTGATGACGATGTTCCTCGCCGGGCTGGGGCAGGTGTTCACGATCGGTGGCGAGACGTTACAGGCTGGTTACCATGCGCTGTCGCACCACGGAAATGACGGGGAGAAAATTCAGGATCTCGTTCGCGTGGAGGTGGAGCATATGAAATGTCTCGAGAATTTCATTTCGCAACTCAAGGCCAAGACCGATGCCGAGGGGCGCCCGTTGCTGGATAGCACGATCGTGATGATGGGCACCGGCATGGGCAACGCGAGCGACCACACGAACAATGACCTGCCAACCGTGGTGGCGGGTGGCGGTTTCCGGCACGGTAGCCACGTTGCGATTGACCCCAAGGCGGATGGCGCGCCGTTGCTGGGCGACCTGTACATCACGCTAATGCAGCAAATGGGTATGGAGGTGGATCGATTCTCCAACGCCAAGCGCAACCTCAACGAACTGTTTTCCTAGTCGCCATGATCGGCGGTGGTTTTCGGTTGCTGTTTGTCCTCTTCGGTTGCGCTCTTTTTGGCACGGCGCAGGGTGCTGAACCTATACCCCGAGCCCCGGCGGAATTTCTCAACGCGTACTGTCTCGACTGTCACGACACCGACACTGGCAAGGGTGGTGTGGTGCTCGAGGCTTCCGAGATTGACTGGAGCCGCGCGACTGTCCGCAACCATTGGGAGCGTGTCATGAACGTGCTTGCCGCCGGGGAAATGCCGCCCGCAAAAAAACGGCAACCGTTCGGCGTGGAGCGTGAGTCGTTTGTTGCCTGGCTGGACACGCAATTGACACGACACTCCCCGGTGGGCGGTACGGTGGCGCGCAGGCTCAACCGCGCAGAGTATCGAAACAGCATCCGCTCAATTTTCGGCATCGGGTTCGAATTGCCGGACAGTTTTCCGCCAGATGTTGAGCGGCACGGATTCGATAACATCGGCGAATCACTCATCCTGTCTCCTCCGCTACTGGAGGCCTACACCCTCGCTGCGGCGGATGTGGCCGACCGGATTATTCTGCCAAACCGGCGCTTGGCCAAGCGCGAGACCGTGGTGGTCGAGCCGGAAGACATGGCGATCAGTTACTCTGCGAGCAGCATCCGTGGCGGCGCCATGCGACTGGTGACCAAGCACGACCCGGTGATGCGCAGCTGCACTTGGCCAAGCAAATTCGAAGTGCACACCTCCGGCACGTACCGGGTGAGGATGAGCCTCTCTGCGTTTAAACCGGAGCACGACCAGCCAATGAGACTTGAACTCCGGGCCAAGCCGGTGTCGCAAAGCGATGATGTAAAAGTCCCGAGTCTGCGTCTGCTTCATGCAGTCGAGGTGTCTCGACAATCACCGGCCGAGTTTGAATTTGTGGCCGAACTGCACAAGGGCGACACGATTGTTTTTTACTTCGCAAATGCGCCGCTGGACGGCGACCGCGGTGACAAGCCGGCCTACGAGCAGATGCTTCGCGCAAAGTTCAAGGCCAAGCCGCGCCTGCTCGCTGCGTGGCAACAGGTGAAACTCGGTAACCCGATTCGCGGAGGCATCGGCTGGCGGCGCATCAAAAAGCATTTGGCCCGTGAAGATCTCGACCTGTCCAGAGCGACGATGGATCACCCCGACACGGAAAAACTCATCAAAGAAATGCTCAAGGATCCGGTGCTCTATATCGACACGATCTCGTACGAGCACTTTGAGGACGGGCCGGGACTCGACATTCATCGCACCATCATCGAAGGCCCGCTCAGGGTCATCGAGAGTCCCGCGGAAAAACGCCGCCGGGAACTGCAGGCCAAACTGATCGGTGACCGTGGCGACCGTAGTGAGGAGGCCCACGCCCGGGATGTATTGCGCCAGTTACTTTCGCGGGTGAATCGCAAGCCGCCGACCAACCGGGACGTCGATGCCTACTGGCAACTAATGCGCGAACACCTTGGCCAAGGCCACACGTTTAACGAGGGAGTTCATCTGGCCATCCGCACGATGCTCATCTCACCGCAATTTCTATACCGTGCTCTCGAGCCGGGCGAACTAGACGCACACGATCTCGCGAGCCGTCTGGCCTATTTTTTGACGAGCGCCCCGCCGGATGCCGAACTGTTGGCCAGTGCGAGCTCCGGGGCGTTGTTGCGTGATGATGAACTACGGCAGCAGGCCAAGCGGCTGCTTCGGGCCAAATCGTCCGCAGCGTTTGTGGAGCATTTCGTGGGGCAGTGGCTCGACACGCGCAGGCTCGAACACCTCATGCCGGATGCGCGCCTTGCGCTTGGCCAAGCGGAACTGCAGTTGGCCCGGCGCGAGTCAGAGCGTTTCTTCGAGACCATGCTCAGGGAGAATCGGCCGATGACTGATTTTATCGATCCCGACTTCACCATCACTACCGCTGCCATCGCCAAGAAAATTTATGGGATCGACGAAGGCCTGAAGGACACCGACGCGTTGCAGCGGGTTGCCTTGCAGCGCGGCGGCCGGCATGGGGGGCTGCTTGGCCAAGCGGCCGTGCTGGCAGCCACTGCCAACGGGGTTCACACCCAGCCTGTGGTGCGTGGAGTCTGGGTGCTGGAAAATATTTTGGGCAACCCGCCACCGCCACCACCGGATTCGGTCCCGGCGATCACGCCTGACACGACTGGGGCAAACACGATTCGGGAGCAACTCAAGGCCCACACCGCGGATGCCAGCTGCAATGTATGTCACAAAAAAATCGACCCGATCGGTTTGGCGCTTGAGAATTTCGATCCAGTGGGCCGCTGGCGGGAACACTATCCGGTTTTCAAAAAGAACGAAAAAGGTCAGCGGGTGATGGAACAGGGGAGCGAGATCAACCCATCCGGGATGCTCCCGGACGGGACAAAAATAAACGGTATCCTCGACCTTAAAAAATGGGTTGTGGGCAACATCGATGACTTTTCCAAGTGCCTTGCAGAGAAGCTGTTGGTGTATGCCACAGGCCGGCCCTTGAGCTATGTGGAGCGAAGGGAAATCGCCCAGTTAGTCCGAGAAAACGAGCTAGAAAAAAACCAATTCGGAGACCTGTTTTTCTCCCTAATCGATAGCCGGGCATTTCGCACCAAATAAAGTGGAATGATCGAATAAAATTACTCCGATTCGGGTCAACATGACCTTGATTTTGTGTGTTCTTGCAGGCATTTTTTCGCCAGATTTTTCGCTTAGGGAGTTTTTGAGCTTTTTTGTCCATGATGTTTTTTATCCAACGGATTAGTTTGCTGATGCCTTTGGCCGCAGTGATTGCGCTTGGCCAAGCGCAGGCAGCCCAGCCGGGAGAGGTGCGATTCGGTATCGATGTGCGCCCGGTGTTGTCCCACTACTGTGTGCAGTGTCACGGGCCGGACGAGGAACATCGCAAGGCCGACCTGCGACTGGACACACGCGATGGGTTATTCAGCGGAGAGGGCGAGGATCGGATTGTCGCTCCCGGCAAACCGAAAGAGAGTCTGCTTTTCCAGCGTATTACGGCCCACGATAAGGACGACTTGATGCCTCCGCCGGAGAGCAAACTGGAGATGTCCGCTGAGGAGATTGCACTAATTGAGCGATGGATCACACAGGGTGCGGCATGGGAGGATCACTGGGCATTCGTGACTCCGAAGACGCCCAACCTGCCCAAGGTGCAGAAGAAGGCTTGGCCGAAGAACTCGATCGATTTTTACACGCTCGCGAAGATGGAGCAGCAGGGATTGAAGCCGTCGAAGGAGGCGGATCGTCGCACGTTGATTCGTCGGGTGTGCTTTGACCTGACCGGCCTGCCGCCGTCACCGGAGGAGGTGGAGCGGTTCGTGAACGATACCGACCCGAACGCCTACGAAAAACTGGTCGATTCATTGCTGGCCAGTGAACGGTACGGAGAGCGGATGGCGTTGGCGTGGATGGATGCTGCACGATACGGCGACTCGAGTGTGTATCATGATGACGGTGTGCGTTTCATGTGGCCATGGCGCGACTGGACGATCGACGCCTACAACGACAACAAACGATTCGACGAGTTTACCATCGAGCAGTTGGCCGGCGATCAACTGGAGAATGCCACGCTCGCGCAAAAAGTGGCCTCCGGGTTTAATCGCAACCACGGCACGACCGACGAGGGCGGGGCGATCGCCGAAGAGTACCGGGTGGAATATAACGTCGATCGGGTCAAAACGACCTCCAACGTCTGGCTTGGTTTGACGATGGAATGCGCGCAGTGCCACGACCACAAGTACGATCCCATTTCGCAGAAGGAGTACTATCAGTTTTACGCCTACTTCAACATTAACTCGGACAAGGGAATGCAGACGCGCAACGGAAATTCTGCGCCGATGATCAAGGTGCCGACCATGATGCAAAACCGGGAACTGGAGAACCGCCGTGCGGCGGTGGAACTGGCCAAGGCGGAGCGGGCCAAGGCCAAGCCGACGTTGAAGGAGATGGACGAATGGATCGCTGACAATCGCGTGGACGAAGTGCCGCACCCGCCGGAACTCGGCGGTTGGCAATTCCTCGGCAGTTTTGGCGCGAAGGACAGCAACGAGGCGTTCAACAAGGATTTTGGCCCGGAAAAAGGGGTTGATTTGAAAAAGGAATACGGCGGCAAAAAGTGGGAGGCCCGCAAGTATGAGGATGGCAAGGTGCACACCATCGGTTTGCCTGAGAAGAGTGCGTCCTATTTTTATCGCACGGTGAAGTCGCCGAACGCCCAGAAGGTGGGTGTGTCTCTGGGCAGCGACGACGGCATCAAGGTTTTCCTCAACGGCAAACAAATCCTGGCAAACAATGCCAACCGCGGGCCGGCCGCCGATCAGGAAAAGGCGGAGTTGAATCTGGCCAAGGGCGACAATCATCTGCTGATCAAGATCGTCAACAATGGTGGTCAGGGAGGAATGTATTTCAAACTCGGCGGGTCGAGTCTGCCACAGGAGGTGTTGGCGAACCTTGGCCAGGACGTCTTGAGCGAAGAGCACGTGGCCAAGCTGCGGGAGTATTATGAAAAGTCCGTCTGGCCCTTGGCCAAGCAGTTGGACGAAAAAATCAAGGCGGCCGAGAAATCGGTCAACGACTACAACAACGGCATCGTCACTGTGATGACGATGGGCGACTTGGCCAAGCCGCGCAAAACCTACGTGCTTAACCGTGGTCACTACGCCTCGCCGATCAAGGATCAGGAGATTTTCCCGAACGTGCCCAAGGTGTTGCCGTCCCTTCCCAAGGACGCTCCGCAAAAACGGTTGAGCTTGGCCAAGTGGCTCACCGACGACGACCACCCGCTGACATCCCGCGTGGCAGTGAATCGTTACTGGGCCATGCTGTTCGGCTCCGGACTGGTTAGCACGGTGGCCGACTTTGGTACACGCGGCGCGCTGCCAAGCCACCCGGGTCTATTGGATTATTTGTCGCGCGACTTTGCCGACAGCGGCTGGAATGTGAAACGCATCCTCAAGCAGATGCTCATGTCGGCCACGTACCGCCAGGTGTCCGCTGCGACTCGTGAAAAACTGGAGCAAGATCCTCAGAATATTTACCTCTCCCGCGCGCCGCGTTTTCGGTTGCAGGGAGAGTTCATCCGCGACAACGCCCTTTCGGTGAGCGGCATTCTAAACGGCCAGATCGGTGGGCCAAGCGTGAAGCCGTATCAGCCGCCGCGCATCTGGAACGAGGTCGCACTCAACGGTGGGCTTTTTTACAAGCGCGACAACGACCAGAAACTGTACCGTCGCTCGATGTACACCTACTGGAAACGCTCTGCGCCGATGCCGAACATGGTGGCGTTTGATGCGCCGACTCGTGAGAAGTGCGTGATCCAGCGGCCTCGCACCAACACGCCAATGCAGGCGTTGGTGACGATGAACGACGTGCAGTTTGTCGAGGCCGCGAGGGTGTTCGCGCAGCGCGTGCTGCAGCAGGGCGGGCCGGACTTTGATTCGCAGCTCGACTACGCCTTCCTGTTGACGACCTCGCGTCCTGCCGACGACCTGCGCAAACGCGTGTTCCGCGATCTTTACGACAGCCAGCTCAAAGAGTTCACCGCCGACAAAAAACGGGCGGAGGAACTACTCAAATTTGGCGAGGCCAAGCGCGACGAATCGGTCGACATGGCCCAGCACGCCGCGTGGACGACCGTGGCCAGTGCCATTCTCAATCTCGACGAAGTTTTAACCAAGGAGTAAACATGATTCCACTGCTCAACTCGGATCACCTGATCGATCGCCGCAAGTTTTTGAACATCGGCGCACGCGGAATGGGCGCGATGGGCCTCGCCTCACTGGCCCAGCCCGGAATGCTCAACGCCGCCGGCCGCGGCGCGATGGGCGAGCCGCATTTCAAACCCAAGGCCAAGCGGGTAATTTACCTGTTTTTCTCCGGCGGCCCGTCGCACATCGACATGTATGACTACAAGCCCGCGATGCGGAAGATTCACGGCATCGAGTTGCCGGACTCCATCCGCAACGGCCAGCGTATCACCGGCATGACCTCCGGCCAAAAGTCGTTCCCATGCGTGGCCCCGATGTTCGATTTCAAGCAACACGGGCAGAGCGGCGGATACTTCAGCGAGATTCTGCCAAACGTCGCCTCGATCGCGGACGAGATCTCCCTCATCCGCAGTGTCAACACCGAGGCGATCAACCACGACCCGGCGATCACTTACATCAACACCGGCACGCAGCAACTCGGCCACCCCAGCATGGGCGCCTGGTTGAACTACGGCCTTGGCAGCCCGAGCGACAACCTTCCGGGCTACATCGTGATGATCTCCAAGGGACGCGGCGGCAGTCAGGCTCTCTACTCGCGTCTTTGGGGCAGCGGTTTCCTGCCGTCCAAGCATCAGGGCGTGAAGTTCCGCAGCTCTGGCGAGCCGGTGCTCTACCTGAACAACCCACCGGGCATCACCAGCGGGTCACGCCGCGCGATTCTCGACAGCATCAACGCCGTTAACCGCGCCAAGTTTGAGGAAACGCAGGACTCGGAAATCCAGACTCGCATCGCCCAGTACGAGATGGCTTTTCGCATGCAGGCAAGCGTGCCGGACCTGACCGACTTGAAATCCGAGCCGGATCATGTATTTGAGCAGTACGGCAAGGACGCCAAGACCCCGGGCAAGTTTGCCTACAATTGCATCCTCGCGCGCCGTATGCTCGAGCGTGGCGTGCCGTTTGTTCAATTGTTCCACCGCGGCTGGGATCAGCACGGTAACTGTCCGCGCGACGTCCGCCGCCAGTGCGAGGATGTCGATCAGCCGGCAGCCGCCCTCGTTCGCGATCTCAAGCAGCGCGGCATGCTGGAGGACACCGTCGTGATTTGCGGCGGCGAATTCGGCAGGACGATCTACTCGCAGGGCAGTCTCACCAAGGACAACCACGGGCGCGACCACCACGGCCGCTGCTTTACGATGTGGATGGCCGGTGGCGGAATCCGGAAGGGCCACGTGCACGGCGAGACGGACGACTTCAGCTACAACATTGTCCGTGACCCGGTGCACATCAACGATCTCAACGCCACGGTGTTGCAGTGCCTTGGCATCGATCACGAACGGTTCACCTACCGCTATCAGGGGCTCGACCAGCGCCTGACCGGCGTGCAGGGCGCCCGAGTGGTCAACGAGATTCTGGCCTGACGCGCCATGTCGTAAACAGCTCGTCACCTGTACGCCGCTGGGCAACCGGCTCCAGTTTTGCGGCCTTGGCCAAGCGCTGAAAACCGGCACCGTCCGCGATAGTCGGGGCATCCCGTCCGCCGATCAATCGGGGGCAAATCGTCAGGTGCAATTCGTCGACAAGGCCAAGCCGGAGCAGCTCGAAATTCAACTCACCGCCTCCTTCGCAAAGGAGGCGTTTTACGTTCCAGTCGCGGCGCAGGCGGCCAAGCGCCTGGCCAAGCGCTACCGACTTGGCGCCGCAAACGATCACCTCATCCGCAACAGCCTTGAGCTTGGCCAAGCGCTTGGCCGGGGCTTGGCTTGAGACAAAAATGAGGATGGGTGAAATTCGGGATTTGAATATGGCGGCACCCGGATCGACCGAACCGGAACCACTGACAAGCACTCTTAGGTTTTGTCGGTTTAAGCGCTTGGCCAAGCGTTGACGTTCGTATCGGGCTCCACCAGCATCCATCGTGATGTTACCGGACTCCACCGTCCTTGCACCGCACATCACGGCATCCACAGTGGTGCGTAGCCTGAGAAGATTGTCGTGGTCGCGGCGGCTGCCGATCGGGGCAAAGCGGCGATGTGGTGGCGCAATTTTCCCATCAGCTGTCATCGCCATGTTTATCAACACAAATGGGCGTTGCGGTTTCATCGGTGCAAAAACATCGCGTCGCCATAGCTGAAAAAACGGTAACGCTGTTCGACTGCTTCGGCGTAGGCCTTCATCACCAACTCGCGCCCGGCCTCTCCACCGGGAGCAGCGAACGCGCTGACCAGCATCAGCAGCGTTGACTTGGGCAGATGGAAATTTGTGAGCAACGCATCGACGATACGAAAATCGTGTGGCGGGTAGATGAAAATGTCAGTCCGGTTTTGCTGAGGAGCGATGTTGCTTTTCGCGTCACCAGCCGATTCGAGAACACGCATGCTCGTTGTGCCAACGGCGATAATGCGGCCTCCATTCCGTTTGGTTTCGTTGATGGCCTGTGCCGCTTGAGCTGAAATCTCAAACCACTCTTCGTGCATCGGGTGATCCTCGACCACGTCGCACTCCACCGGTTGAAACGTCCCCGGACCAACGTGCAGGGTGACCTCCGCCAAGCCGATCCCCTTTGCGTTCAGTTCATCGAGAAATGGCCCGGTGAAATGAAGCCCGGCTGTGGGTGCAGCCACGGATCCTTCCTGTTTCGCGTAGACCGTTTGGTACCGCTCCCTGTCGGCGAGAGTGTCGACCGGTTTACGCTCGATATACGGCGGCAGCGGCGTCTCTCCAATCTCAGAGAGGATACGGAAGACGTCCGGAGAGTCTGGCAACTGGAGGAGGTACTTGCCGGTTTCGTTTTTTTCGATGGCTGTGACCCAGTAGTCGGTTGGGTTTCCGTCGAGGTCGTGCAACTGGATTTGCGTGCCGTTGTGGATGCGTTTGCCCGGGCGGAGCATGCACCACCATTGGCCGGGTGCTTGCTGCTCAGTCAGTAATATTTCGACCCGGGCGCCGTCTCCCTCCTTTTGGCCGCGGACTCGTGCCGGGATGACGCGGGAATTATTCACGACCAGCAGGTCTCCCGGCTCGATGCAGCCTAACAGGTCGGTGAACTGACAGTGGGCCAAGCGCTTGGCCAAGCGCTCCACGATCAGCAATCGGGAGGCATCCCGGCGTTCTGCGGGATGCTGGGCGATCAGTTCCGCTGGAAGATCGTAGTCAAAATCGGCCGTGCGCACGGGCGCTCTTTACCGGTTTTTCGGCAGAAGTGCGATTCCTTTGCTGCGAGGTCCGTTAGATCAACCGCTTGGCTATCGGCTCAGCAAAAATGCCCAATTATCTGTATCGTTAACGAATTGGCCTGAATGGAACTGAAAACGGGGAAGGGGAGGGGCAAATGCAAAAAAACTGAAAAAAAATGCAAAAAACCGGTTGACCTGTTGGGGAGGAAACGGTAGAGAACGGGAAACATTGGGACGCAACGGGCGATTCAGTCACCTTTTGCATCTGTCATGTCAGCAACCCAGGACCAGCCAGCGACCGTTTTTACAGGCCGATTTCGACACGGAATCGATGGGTCCCGGCGTGTCATGGTGCCCTCCAAGTGGCGGCCGAAATCAGGCAAAACTGAGTTAACCATCCTGCCGTGGCCGATTGGTCAGCAGCAGTATTTATTAGTGCTACCTCCTGCGCGATGGGCGGTGCTGCTGGAGCGGTTGAACGAAATGTCGCTCTCGGACGAGGAGGCGGCGGTGGTTGAGCGGGTGATCGGCGGAAGTTCCGCACATGTGAAGCTAGACAAAGTTGGGCGTCTTTGTTTGCCGGAGGAACTGGCGAGCGTGGCAGGCATCAAGCAGGAGGCGGTGTTAGTGGGGCGGTTGAACAAGTTTGAAATCTGGGCCCCGGATCGATTTGAGGAAACCAATCAAGGCAGCGAAGCCGTGGCCGCTGCGGCTATAAAGAATTTAAACCTATGAATCTGATGCAGTACTTATCGGTGGGCGGAGCGCTCGAGTCTCCACGGGAGAAACATTTTTCCCGTAGGATCGGCAACCAAAAGAGCGAGTCAGTCCAAACCGAAGCCCGCACCACGGAGCAATCAGAATCGGTGGTGTTGGTGGAACCGTCCTTGGTCGATCAGGATCAGGGGGAGTTCGGGTTCATTGAGCCGCTTGAGATCGATCGTTCATCGCAGGCGCCTGGTAATCATCTTGAGTCAGATCAGGAGAAGGCCAAGCCGCAGCTCGAAGAGCAGGTGGAGGTGCACAGTCGAATCACCCCGACCCGGGTGCGGGTGGTGCGCAACGATCTCGTGGGGTCGGACATCGCGCTGCGCGAGAGTTCCGGAGTGGATTCCTTCCGCTCCAGTCTCATTGCAGAGGAGCCGCAGCGGAATTCGATATTTACTCGGCTGAAAAACAGATTTGGATTTTTGGATCGCATGACCCGTCTGGTGGGGATTGGGGGAGGCGGCGAGGTAAACGTGCGGCCGGTTTCCGCTGCGAAGGAGGAGGAGCCGTCAATTGAGGGCATGAGCCAGGAGGAATTTCAGGAGGCGATCGAGATAGCTCGGGACTACAAGACGGACGTGTACGTCAATGGCCGGGTGGCTTGGAGTTATGCCGAGAACGTTGAGAAGAAAAACGGATAGGCCGAATTAATTACCGATGCAGAGTGACCGACTTTATTCACGAACCCGTCCTGCTGGAGGAAGTGCTGACCGTACTGAATCCGGTGAGCGGCGGGTTATACGTGGATGGGACGGTTGGAGGCGGCGGGCACTCGGAGGCGATCCTCGAGGCGTGTTCGCCGGAAGGTCGACTGGTGGGATTCGACCGGGACGATTGGGCGTTAACGGCTGCAGCCAAGCGCTTGGCCCGGTTTGGCGACCGGTTGGAGCTGCATCACGAGGCATTTGCCGGCTTGGCCAAGCACTTGGCCAAGCGCTCCTGCGATGGGGTGTTGCTGGATTTGGGGGTGAGTTCTCCGCAACTCGACGAGGCGGAACGGGGGTTCAGTTTTCAGTCGGACGGTCCGCTGGACATGCGGATGGATCGTCGGCAGCGAATGTCGGCGGTGCAATTGGTCAACGAACTCGAATGCGAGGAGTTGGCGGAGATTTTTTGGAAACTGGGTGGCGAGCGGAAATCGCGCCGCATCGCCCGTGCGATCGTTGAGCAACGAAGCATGCAACGACTTGAAACAACGATGCAGTTGGCAGAAGTGGTGGAGAGAGCCTGCCCAAGGCGAGGTGCGCGGTCTCATCCAGCGACTGGTGTGTTTCAGGCGTTGCGGATGGCGGTAAACGATGAGCTGGGGCAGGTGGAGGCCGGGCTGAATGCCGGCTGGTCGGTACTGAAACCAGGTGGCCGGCTGGCGGTGATCACGTTTCACTCCGGTGAGGATCGGATGGTGAAACAGTTCAGTCGGCAATTGGCCAAGCCGTACACGGTGCGAGGCGAGGTGGATTTACCGGAGTTGCGCGAGCCGCGCGAGCCGCTAGCGAGGGAGCTGAGTCGAAAGGCGATCAAGCCAAGCGAGGCGGAGTTGGGGCGCAACCCCCGTAGTCGTAGTGCGCAGTTGCGTGTGCTGGAAAAAATATAAGACATGGCAGCAAGGAATCGCAGGCGGGGAGAAGTTTCATTGAGCGTGGGCTCGTGGATCAAGGCGGTGATGTTGTGCCTGCTGCTTGGCGGAACGGCGATGGGTTACGTGTGGCAGAAGTCGCAGATCCATCAACTAGGGACGGCGGTTCAAAAAAAGGAGGTGCGCCTTGATCTGCTTAAGGGGGAAAACGAGCGTTGGCGACAGATGCGGGCCGAGATGCGCTCGACGCAGAAACTTTACGAACGAGTCCGTAAACTGGGGCTTGGGTTGACCATGCCAACACCGGAGCAGGTATTGCGACTTTCGGATTTGCCTCCAGAAGCCAAGGAGCTGGAGCCAAGTAAACCTGGGGAATACCGCACGGTAAAACACACGCTGCGTCAATGGCGGCCGTAGCTGACATGAAGCTGTTACCTGACTAACGTGGCACATATCCTAACCAACGCTCACCGGGGTAGGGTGATCCTTCTGGTCTCACTGATTACGGCCGGTTTTGTGGGACTTGGGGTGAGGTTGGTGGATATCCAGGTGTATCAACACGACAAACATTCAGCGCATGCGCTGGACAACACTCGCCGGAAGGTGATTCACGCTTCCCGGCGAGGCGATATTCTGGACTCCCGTGGAACGGTGCTGGCGACGAGTCGTATCGCCAAGACAGTCTGCGCCGACCCATCGCTGATTGGCACGAACCAATTGCTGGTGGCGAGGGCGATTGCACCGATCCTCGGGGTGGAAGTCAATGGCTTGGCCAAGCGGATGCAGCGCCGGGTGTACACAGACGCAGCCGGTCGGCAGCGCGAGGACAAGCACGTTGTGCTTAAGCGCAAGGTGTTGCTCGAGGATTGGCAGCAGATCACCAACGCGCTCGCAAACCTTGATTTTGGGATGGATGTGAAATCGTTGCCTCGCAAGGAGCGGCTGCGTTATTACAACGTGAAGTACCGATCCGTTTTCAGCGAACGCGTCGATTCTCAATTGCGGGTTTATCCGAGCGGCAACCTTGGAGCACATGTTTTGGGATTTGTCGGTGTACGAGATCCCGGCAGTGCAAAGGTTCCGATGGAGGGGCTCGAGGGTAAACACGGGATTGAAATGATGCTGGACTCTGTGCTGGAAGGGGTTCGTGGCTGGCGCGAAACAGAAACGGATCGCGGTCGGCGCGAGGTCGTGGCATACCGCGGCTACGACATTAAATCACGCGACGGGATGAATGCCGTCCTGACGCTGGACGCCAACATCCAGTACATCGCCGAGAAGGCACTGGAAAAACTTTGTGCCAAGCACACGCCGGCCAGTGCCTGTGTGGTGGTGGTGAATCCGAACACAGGTGCAATCCTTGCGTTGGCCAATCGGCCTACGTTCAACCCCAATACGCCGGGTGAATCCACCGCGGATAATCGCCGGAACCGCGTGGTTACGGACATGTATGAACCGGGGTCTACCTTTAAGATTGTGGCGGTGTCTGGAGCGCTGAATGATGGCGTCGTCCGCTTGTCCGATCGGTTCGACTGCGAAAATGGCCGCTATTATTTTGCGGGTAGGGTGCTGCGTGATCATCACGGGTACGACCAATTAACGGTTGAGGAGATCATCACCAAATCTTCCAACATCGGCACGGCCAAGGTCGCGATGCGAATGGGTGGCGAGCGGTTGCATCGTTACATCTCCCAGCTTGGTTTCGGCGCGAAGACTGGGGTGTCATTGCCGGGTGAAATCAGCGGTCTGTTGCACCCGTATAAGAATTGGAACAAGCTCTCCATCTCGCGCATCCCGATGGGACATGAAATCGCGGCGACACCGATTCAGCTCACGATGGCGATGAGTGCCGTGGCGAACGGCGGTCGGCTGATGCGACCGATGCTGGTCGACAAGTTGACCGACCGCGACGGGAACACCGTGGTTCAGTACAAGGCGGCCGAGATCCGCAAGGTAATCCGTGACGAGGCGGCAGTGCAAATGGTTGAGGCGCTAATCACCGTGGTTTCGCCGAACGGTACGGCAAGACAGGCGTGGTTGGAGAATTATCAGGTCGCCGGCAAGACCGGTACGGCACAAAAACCTTCGAAGACCCGACGGGGTTACGACCCCGGCAAATACTTTGCGTCGTTCATTGGATTTCTCCCGGCGCGCAAGCCTGAGTTGTGCATTGGCGTGTTTGTGGACGAACCGCATAACGGCTACTACGGTGGTGTCGTGGCGGGGCCGGCATTCAAGGAGATTGCCGAAAAGACAGCCAACTACCTGGGCATCGAGCCGACGGTACCGGTGAAATCGTTGGCGGAACCCAAGTCGGAATTAGCCCGGAGATGATGGAACCGCGCACGCTCGAATTTATTGCTGAAAGCTGCCACGGCCAGTTGGTCACTGGGCAACGTACGGCGTACGTGAACCGTGTCTGCACGGACTCGCGCTTGGCCAAGCCGGGCGACCTGTTTGTTGCGATTGAGGGCGACCGGTTTGATGGTCACGACTACGCCGGCCAAGCGCTTGGCCAAGGAGCTGTGGCGGCGTTGGTGAACCGTTCCCGACTTAGCCAAGGGGGCGATGTGGCCCCGGCGATTCACGTCGACGAGACGCGTGAGGCACTTGGCCAATTGGCCGCCCGTTATCGGCAGGACTTTGACATTCCGGTGATTGCTGTAGGGGGATCAAACGGCAAGACTACAACGAAGGATATTTTGGCTGCATTGCTCGGCCAACGATTTGAAACACTCTCCAGCGAGGCCAGTTTTAACAACGATATCGGCGTGCCGTTGACGCTGCTGCGCCTGCAGGAGTCGCACCGTGCGGCTGTGATCGAGGTTGGGTCGAATCATCCGGGCGAGATGGAGGCGCTGCTCTCTGCCATCCGCCCGAATATCGGCGTGTTGACGAGTATCGGCCGCGAGCATCTGGAATTTTTTGAAAACCTGGACGGAGTGCTCCGTGAGGAGGGTGCTTTGGCTGAGGCATTGCCGGAGGACGGTTGCCTGTTTGTCAACGGGGACATCGACGGACTTGAAACGATCCGGAAACGATGCCGGGCGCGAGTCGTCACTATCGGGGAATCAGAGGGCTGCGACTGGCGAATAGTTCGTATCACGCCGGATGGGGAGGGAACAGAATTTGAAATCCTTTCGCCGAAGGGAGATCGGAACGGAGTCTACCGTGTCGACCTGCTGGGCCGTCATAATGCCCACAACGCTGCGATCGCCATGGCGGTTGCGACGGAGTTGGGCCTGAGCCAGGAGGAACTGAATCAGGGCCTGCGGGACTGTCGACCGGCGTCCATGCGAATGCAGATGCAGACACTCGGCGGTGTCTGCGTAATAAACGACGCCTACAACTCCAACCCCGACTCCCTTCAGGCGGCTTTGGAAACGCTCAAGGCGTTTCCGGTTAGGGGCAAGCTCATTGCTGTTCTAGGTGATATGGCCGAGCTTGGTAAATCGAGCGAATCCGCCCACAACGAGGCGGGTGAGCAAGTTGCCAAGCTCGGTCTGAGCGGCCTCATTGCGGTGGGTCAATGGGCAGACGTCATGGTGAGGGCCGCGCAGGCGGTGGGTCTATCAAACGTGGCAGCGTTTGAGGATGCCGCTCACGCAGGCAAGGCACTGGCGATGAAACTGACCCCTGGGGACGTGGTGCTCGTCAAGGGGAGTCGATCGGCAAAACTGGAACGCGTCATGGAGGCGCTCAAGGGGGAGTTGCAGCCCTAGCGAATCGCCATGTTTTATTACCTAAGCCAGATGCCGCAGTGGTTGGTCGATAACGACCATGCGGCATGGGCGGACTGGTTGTCGTTCCTTCGCGTTTTCCAATACATCACATTCCGGACCGCTGGTGCCGCGGTGACTGCGCTGCTCCTAAGTTGGTGGCTGGGACCACGGATCATCGCCAAATTAAAGCAGCTAAAATTTAGCCAACAGTACAAGGACAAGGCCGAGGAGGCAGGTGGGCTGGAAGGGCGCGTGAACAAGTTGGGAACACCCTCCATGGGGGGCATAATGATCGTGCTTACGTTGGACATCACGGCACTACTCTGGGCGCGTTGGAATGAGTTTCTCGCACTCACGCTCATGTCGGTCATCGTACTCGCGGCACTTGGTTTTTATGATGATTGGGTGAAGCTCACCAAGCAGGACAAGGCGGGGATTCACTCCAAGGTGAAACTGGTCGTGCAGATTGGTCTTGCGTTGTTCATCGGTCTTTACCTTTGGAACCACCAGTCGATGAGCCACTTGGTCAAGCAGCTCATGGTGCCGTTTTATGGCGAGGCGATCGAGTTTGCCGGGGTTGGTTTTGTGGGGTTGCTGATCACAATGGCGGCAATCGTCGGCAGCTCGAACGCGGTAAATTTGACAGACGGCCTCGACGGCCTCGCCATCGGCTGCACCCTCATTGTGGCATTCGTATTCATCATTTTGACGTACATCGCGGGCAATGTGAAAACGGCCGAATATTTGATCGTGCCCTATGTGGAGGGCGCGGGAGAGTTGACTGTTTTTTGTGCCGCGATGATCGGTGCCGGGTTGGGTTTTCTCTGGTTCAACTGCCACCCGGCTCAAGTATTCATGGGAGATACCGGTTCGCTGGCACTGGGCGGGTCTCTCGGTGTGATCGCGGTGCTGATTCATCAGCCGTTTATATTGGTGATTGCGGGGGGCGTGTTTGTGCTCGAGGCAGTATCCGTGATGATCCAGACCGGCTGGTTCAAGTACACGCGACGCAAGTCCGGGGTAGGGCGAAGGGTTTTTCTGATGGCACCATTACATCATCACTTCGAAAAGAAGGGCTGGCACGAGTCGCAGGTCGTGGCCCGGTTTTATATCTTGGGAATTTTATTCGCCGTACTCGCTTTGAGTACACTGAAATTGAGGTAGATTAGGGAATGTTCAAGCTGAACGGAAAACGAGTTTTGTTGATCGGCCTTGGCGCGAGGGGCAGGGCGGCTTGTCGTCTGCTTTGCGAAAGTGGTGCGTCGGTCGTGGCGGTGGATCGCAAGGACTCGACCACACTGCAGGGCGAGGCCAAGCGCTTGGCCAAGCTGGGCGCTGAGGTGCACTTGGGCTTGGCCAAGCCGGATGCCAAGCTGTTGGCCGGGGTGGATCTCGGCGTGATCAGCGTTGGGGGGATACGCGAGACGGACTGGGTGCGTGCGCTGCGCAAAAGGGATGTTCCGGTGATCGGCGAGCTGGAGCTGGGCTACCAGCAACTCCGCTGCCTGAACATCGCGGTGACCGGAACCAACGGCAAAACCTCGACGGCAAAACTCATCGAGCAGGTCTTGATTGGTGCCCAGCGTGAAACGCGCCTAGCCGGCAAGGTAAGTTGTCCGGTTTGCGATGCCGTGGCCGACTCGAAGGAGTTGGATTACCTCATGCTAGCGGTGAATTCGTTCCAGTTGGAATTGACACAGTTTTTTCAACCAACCGTCGCCGTGCTCATGAACATTGAGCAGGATCATCAGGATCACTATCGCGGGATGGCAGAGTACGTGAAAACCAAGGCGCGGATGTTCACCAACCAGCAGCCGTTCGACTGGGCAATCGTCCAGAGCGAGGCGTTGGCACAGATTCGTTCACTTGGGATCGAGATCCCCTCCAAGGTGATTACATTCAGCTCAAGCAACCGCCGGGCGGATATCTCCCTCAACCGCGGATTGATCGTCAGCCGCGTGCCGGGCTGGGAAGGGCCGCTTTTGGATTTCAGCGAATGTCGATTGCAGGGGGCACACAACGCCGAGATTATCATGGCGGCTCTAGCCGTGGGGCGTGTGCTGAAAATTCCATTGGAACAATCCGCCGGGGTGCTCAAAAACCAGCCCCCGCTGCTGCACCGGTGCGAGACCGTGGCTGAGATTAATGGAATCCGGTTCGTCAACGACTCCCGGTCGACCAATCTCGCCGCTATGGAAAAAACCCTCGCCTCGATGCCGCCGGCACCGGGTGGAAGGCCGAATATCTGGCTTCTGGCCGGGGGAAGGGACAAGGGCGGGGCGTTTCATGACATAGGACCCATGTTGTCCCAGCGTGTGAAGGCTGTCTGTTTAATGGGGGAAACACGTGAAAAACTGCGTGCTGCATGGAGTCTTTTTACCCCATGTCGGCTGGTGAACTCGCTCGAAGATGCGGTTCAGCAGGCATACGAAATGGCCGAGGAGGGGGATGTTATTTTACTCTCGCCAGCGAGCGAAGATTCCGGTAGCGTCAACGGCTATCAACATCGTGGCGAGATGTTTCGGCAATACGTCGAGCGCTTGGCCGGTTACACCGTGGAGGGAAAAACAACCGGCAATGGCTCACCAGCCCCAGAAATCTCAAACGTCATGTCGCGATGAGGGCCTTTCTTCAACCACAATATATTGTGTTCCCCCCCAAATGCGCTTGGCCAAGCGTCATTTTTTCAACAAAAATACAAGGAGTGTTAAATAATCATGTCTAGGCAAAATCCATTGCAACCCAAGAGTTCGTTGCTCGAAAAAAATACCAAGAATCGGTCCGGTCTTCAGATGGTGATGATCATCGTGGCTGTGCATGTCGTTTTTCTTGGTGGACTACTGTTTTCCGGATGTAGTCGGGAAGAATCCCAGACGACAACGACCGGTGACACAAACCCCATCGCCACGCTGCCGCCGATGGGAGAAGTGGCGACACCGCCGGCTCCGGCTTCGACCAATACTGTGACCGTGGTGGAACCGCCACCGGCGCCGGTGCCAACAAACGAAGTCATCACCACGACTCCGCCATTGCCAACACCGCCGGAGGTTCAGATTCCGGGCACGGGTGAGCCGGAGAATGTGGAGGACGTGGTGCCGCTGGTGCCCGAGCCAAGCACAGGCCTCGAAGTGCCGGTTGCCACCGGCCAATCCGAATATGTCGTGGTAAAGGGGGACAACTACACTGCGATCGCAAGGAAGCATGGAGTCTCCGTAACGGCATTGAAGGAGGCCAACCCGGCGGTGGATCCGAACCGCATCGCGATTGGCCAAGTGCTGGTTATTCCTGCGAAGGCGCCAGAGCCGGCGGCTCCGGCCGTACCGGAGGGGGCAACGCAGTACGAGGTTAAGGCGGGTGACAACCTGTACACCATCGCGAAGAATCACAAGACCACCGTCAAGGAGATCAGGGATGCGAACGGCCTGAAAACTTCCAACATTCGTCCGGGTCAAAAGTTGATCATTCCCAAGCCGGCTGAAGCAGAATAGGTCGAAGCATCTTTTATGAAGTTTGCTTCGACCACCCTGGTGTTTGTCGTATCAGCGTTGTTGGCGCTGGGGTTGGTGATGCTTTACAGCGCCACGATGTTTCATCGTGGCGGTACTTTTTGGGGCGCGCAACTTTTGTGGTGTTGCATTGGATTGTTCGTCTGTGCGGTGACGGCCAAGCTGGACTATCAGTTGCTCAAGAAAGTTTCGCTGCCGTTAATGATCGTGGCGCTGATCATGTTGGTGGCGGTACTCATCCCGGGGATCGGTGTGGAGGTGAACGGCGCACGCCGATGGGTGCAACTGCCGGGAACTCGTTTCCAGCCATCCGAGTTTGCCAAGATTGCGTTGATCATCGCGCTGGCCCATTACTGCGAGCGTAAGGGGCGCAAGATGGATACGTTCAAGTATGGAATGTTGGTGCCGGGTTTGGGTATGGGGTTGATTCTTGGCCTGATTTTTCTGGAGCCTGACTGGGGAAGCACGGCGTTGCTGGCGGTTGTGTGCGGTCTGATGCTTTTCCTCGCGGGGACGAAAATTCGTTACATGGCTATACCGGTGATCGGCCTGATGGCGGCAGGTGGTTATCTGCTTTCGCAAAATACTGTGCGCCTCAACCGGATTATGAGTTGGCTGGATCCGGAGGGCACCAAGCAGGGCGTGGGGTATCAGGCTTGGCAGTCGCTGATCGCTCTTGGATCGGGTGGCCCGACCGGACTTGGGTTGGGCAACGGCAGGCAGAAACTCGGCTTTGTCCCGGAACACCAGACCGACTTTATTTTTTCCGTAATCGGTGAGGAACTGGGCCTGATCGCCACGCTGGGCGTGGTTGTGGCGTTTGTTTTGTTTGTGGTTTGCGGCGCGTTTATCGCACTGCGCTCGAGTGACTTTTTTGGATTTCTGCTCGCCTCCGGGCTCACGCTGTTGATCGGCCTGCAGGCGTTTATAAACATCGGAGTGGTCACCAGTACTCTGCCCAACAAGGGGTTGCCTCTGCCGTTCATCAGCCGGGGTGGGACGAATCTGGTGGTCATGTTGTTTTGTGTGGGAGTGCTGTTGAGTGTGGCGCGCTACTCACGGGGTGACGAGCCGGCCAAGTCGGCGCGCATGAATTCCTCAGGGGGATTGTCCCCGTTCAGGACGAGTTGACGATGGATAAACCCTTGGCCAAGCGCGTTGCCATTGCCTGCGGAGGAACCGGTGGGCACCTGTTCCCGGGGATCGCCGTGGGGGATGCGCTCGTGGCGAGAGGGTGTGAAGTCACGCTTTTGGTCAGTCCGAAGGAAGTCGACCAGACCGCGGTCAAGTCCGCCTACGGAATGGATGTTGAGCCGTTGCCGGTGGTGGGGCTGTCCGGCAACCTGCCCAAGTTTGCCTTCCGTTTTTTTCAATCGCTTGGTCGTTGCCGCAAACTCTTCCGTGAGCAGCGTCCTTCGGTCGTACTCGCTATGGGTGGTTTTACCAGCGCGCCGCCGGTGATCGCCGGAAAGATGATGGGTGCAAAAATATTCCTGCACGAGGCCAACGCCGTTCCGGGGCGTGCAGTGAAGATGTTGTCGCCGCTGGCAGACGAGGTGTTTGTGCAGTTTCCCGATGCCATGTCGCAGGTGTCCGGTACCGACGTGCGTAAAACCGGGATGCCAGTACGAGCCACGATGGAGCCGGTGCCCAAGCCAGACGCACGGACAGTGCTCGGTCTGGCGGACGACCAACCGGTGTTGCTTGTGATGGGCGGAAGCCAGGGCGCGGAGTCGATTAACCGGGCGATCCTCGGCGCGCTGCCGCGCTTGGCCAAGTCGCTGCCGAAATTGCAGTTCATTCACCTCACCGGTAACCGCGAACTGGAACCGGTGCGGGCGGCTTATGATGCGCTTGGCTTGCGGGCCGTGGTGCGTCCATTTTTGACCGAAATGGAGTATGCGCTTGGTGCGGCGGATCTGGCGGTGAGCCGGTCCGGAGCATCGTCGCTGGCAGAGTTTTCTGCGATGGAACTGCCGGCCATCCTCGTGCCGTACCCTTCCGCCGTGGACGATCACCAGAGGCTGAATGCGCGGACGTTCGTCGAGATGGGCGCGGCGCGTTGTTTCCACCAAAAGCAATTGACCTCCAAGTTGCTCCTCGTGCAGCTAAGGGAATTGTTCCGTAAACCGAACAAGCTCAAGTCGATGTCGGAGGCGATGCGCCAGTGGAAGGCGGATCAGGCGACGGAAGAGGTGGTCCAGCGGATTTACGACGTGTGCCAGTGGGAGAATTCGTCGGAGGATGATTTGTACATTCCTGTTGCCAAGCCGAAGGAGGTGGCGGCATGAGCTTGAGCGTGGCAGAACCGGTCGCCGGCCAACGCGACCTCAAGTCGCTTTTTGAAAAAGCGGCCGGGGATGGAACGGAAATTTTCAGGGACAGGGCGCTTGGCGAGTTGACCACCCTTCGGGCGGGGGGAGCTGCGGATTGGTTTGCGGAGCCGAACTCACTTGAGGGCTTGGCAGCTCTTGTGAAAGCGTGCCGCGAGCATGAGTTGCCGGTAACGGTGTTGGGGTTGGGATCCAATTTTCTCGTGCTCGACACGGGTGTGCGCGGCCTGACAGTGCGGCTTGGTAACGAACCGTTTGTAGCCATCGAGACGGATGGGGAACGCATCCGCTGCGGTGCGGGTGCGAAAATGAAAAAAGTGGCCGCCGAAGCCAGAAGCAGTTGTCTGGCTGGGATGGAGTTTCTCGAGGGAATCCCCGGAAGCATCGGCGGCGGGTTACGAATGAACGCCGGCGCGATGGGCAGCGAAATGGTCGAAATCGTCGAGAGCCTGAGTTTTATGGACGCCGCCGGCGAGGTGTTCGAAATGGCTGCCAGCGACATCGAGTTTTCGTATCGGAGTTGTCCGCTTTTGAAAAATCAGATCGCGCTTGGTGCAGTGTTGAGAGGGCGACCGGACTCCGCGGAGGCAATCGCCGAGCGCATGACTGCATTCAGTCAAAAACGATGGACCAGCCAGCCCAAGGCCCGCAGTGCCGGGTGCATTTTTAAAAATCCTGAAACCATCCCAGCCGGAAAGCTGATCGACGAGCTCGGCCTGAAGGGAACGAGTGAGGGCGGGGCGATGGTTTCTGAGGAGCACGGCAATTTTATCGTCAACAAGGGCGGTGCCACTGCGGCTGATTTTTTGACGCTGATCGATCGAATACAGCGATGCGCGATGGACGAGCGGGACATCGATTTGAAGACCGAGGTGCAGGTTATCGGGGGGGCGTCGAACCATGAATGAGGCGATTGATATCTGCGTGATGCTGGGCGGGCCATCTCCGGAACGGGAGGTTTCGCTGCGGTCGGGTGCTGCGGTCGCGGGTGCGCTGCGAGAGATCGGGCATCGGGTGACCGAGGTGGATCCAGCAGATGGAACCTTTCAACTCCCGCCAAATGTGGACGTGGTCTTTCTCGCGTTGCACGGTACGTACGGGGAGGACGGCTCGGTGCAATCCGAGTTGGATGCGCTTGGCATGCCGTACACCGGGTGCAGTGCTGCGGTGAGCCGCTTGGCGTTTGACAAAGTGCTAACCAAGCGGGCATGCGCGGGCCGAGGCTTGGCTTTGGCCAACGACTTTGTGATCGAAGAGGAGGGCGCTGGACTTCCGCTTGGTTTGACACTCCCGCTGGTGCTTAAACCGGCGACTCAGGGGTCGAGTATTGGTCTGGAATTTGTGGATGATGTTGCCGCTTGGCCAAGCGGCTTGGCCAAGGCAATGACCCATGGTGGGCCGGTTTTGGTGGAGGAAAAAATCGTAGGCCGCGAGGTCACGGTTGGCATTGTGGGCGGCGAGCTTCTGCCAGTGGTGGAGATCCGGCCAAAGAGAGGGGCGTATGATTACACGAACAAGTACACCACAGGTGCCACGGAGTACATCTGCCCCGCTGAGTTTGATGAAGCCACTACGGCGCGAATTCAGGATGCGGCTGTCCAGGCGCTGGCAGCCGTGGGTGGGGGGAGTTATGTGCGGGTGGACTTTATCGTGCGTGACAGCGGAGAGCCGGTTTTGCTGGAAATCAATACGCTGCCCGGCATGACGGAAACCAGTTTGTTGCCCAAGGCCGCGAGGGCGGCGGGAATGAGTTTTGTGGAGCTGTGCCAGCGGCTCGTGAATTTGGCGCTCGAGCCGGCCGGGCAGGTGGCACAACCGGAACCAGTTTGACATGGCATTGAAATCAAGACGGCGAAACAAGAAGACTTCACAAAAAAATGTGTTGTCGGTCAAAGTGCAGTCACAGCAGTCCCGTCGAGAGCGGCTGCGCTGGCTGCGTTCCCTTGCCGCATTGGTGGTGGCCATCGTGGCGCTGGTTTTGGGAAGTTGGCTCGGCGGAGGTTTCGCGCTAAACCGGCTGGTGTACGAGAACGAATCGTTCGCCGTGACGGAGATGGATTACCGGACGGACGGGATCATCAGCGAGAACCAGTTGCAGGACTGGGGAGGAGTGCGGGTTGGCGACAACTTGCTTTCACTTGATTTGCTCCGTATCAAGCGAAACATCGAACTGACGCCCCGTGTGAAGATGGCTTCGGTGGAGCGGATTCTGCCGGATACACTGCAGGTGCGGGTGACTGAGCGTGTGCCAATGGCGCAAATATGGGTCTGGCAGCGCGGAGGGGAAGGCCTTGGCGGGTACGATTGTGTGCGATTGCAGGTGGACGAGTCCGGCCACGTGATGCCGCCCATCGCGGGTCGCTCGGTCGTGATCCCGGAGCAGCAGGCGGAGTGGTCGCTTCCGGTTATCGCGGGGATTGAACTCAAGACGCTGCAATCGCTCGCGCCCGGTCGGGACGCAGAATTGCCAAAACTGCAGTCGGCGTTGCAGTTGATCAGGGAATATCGCCGGTCGTCCCTCGCGGGGGAAATTGATTTGCGCGTAGTGGATCTCTCACAGCCGCGCATCCTTCGGGTCACTACCGGGGATGGCGGACAGATTGACCTTGCGACCAGTCGGTTGCCCCAACAATTCACCCGATGGGCGCGCATCCGGGCGCATGGCGAAAAATACGGGCTCGCCATCGAGACGATGGATCTTTCCGTAACCAATAATGTACCGGTTCGCTGGATGCTCTCGCCGACCATCGCAGAGGAAGTGCGCAATGGACGTAAGGTTGCAGGTAATTAAACTCCCATGAGCGACTCACAAATCATCGTTGGCCTCGAGATCGGAACCTCTAAGGTGTGTGTCGCCGTTGGTGAGGTGAGCGAAAATCAGGTGGTCAACATCATCGGCCTTGGCCAGTCGAAATCCCGCGGCGTGCGTAAGGGTGAAATCGTCGATGCATCATTGGTGGAGGAAGACGTGCGCAACTCGATCGTCGAGGCCGAGCACATGGCGGATGTTGAGATTCGTTCGGTTTTTCTCGGGGTAAGCGGTAGCCACATGCGGGGCTTCAACAACACGGGTGTGCACCCGGTCGTTTCCGCCGATCGTGAAATCACCGATTCCGACATTCAGGACGTCATCAAGAACGCCAAGGCGATTAATCTACCGAGTGACCACTCCGTGGTGCACGTGATCCGGCAGCACTTTAGTGTGGATGGACAAAGTGGCGTCTTGAACCCGGAAGGCATGCTGGGTGCGAAGATCGAGGTTGATGTCCATGTAGTCAGCGGCCGGTACAACCGGCTTCAAAACCCCATCCGCCTTGTCAGCGGACTGCATCTGGAGGTGGACAACATCGCGTTCAACGGATTGGCCTCCTCTCTTGCATTGTTGAGCACAGAGCAGAAGGAACTCGGCACATTGGTCATAGACCTCGGCGCCGGCACTACCGAGTATGCGATCTACTCTGCGGGTGTCATCAAACACACCGGCGTGCTGGCGGTGGGCGGAGACCACGTCTCCAACGATTTGGCATACGGGCTCAAGGTGCCGCTTGGGCGCGCGGAGCAATTAAAGATCGATCACGGCTCAGCCATCATCGACCCCGAGGCAAACAATCGGTCCGTAGACCTATCCACAGACAGCGTGATCCCCGGCAAAAAGGTCAATCTCGGCCACCTGCAAATGATCATGTCAATGCGCCTGCAGGAAACCTTCGAGTTAATCGCGAAGGACATTGAACAGGCAGGGCTGATTGAGTATCTCCGCGCCGGCGTGGTGCTTTGCGGGGGGGGCGCGCGCACGCCATACATCACCCGGTTGGCAAGGGATGTGTTCAACTTACCCTCGGCGATCGGTCGCTCGAGTACCGTGAGCGGCATCAAGAACGCGCTGGACGAACCGGAATTCGCCACACCGGTTGGCTTGATCAAATTCGGCGCATTCCAGTCGCAAACCGCGCCGAGACGGGAAGGAATCGGCCGGGCAATCCGAAAACAATTTGTATCGCTCTTCGGAGGGAAAAAATGACGGAGAACAAACCGAATATCAGCGGCGGTGAACCGGTCATCCGATTAATCGGCTTGGGTGAGACCGGGGTGAAACTAGTTGAGACCCTTGCGATGATTGGCCCGGAAGGTGTCGAGTCGTACTCTCTCGATACCGACAACCGGAGCCTGTCACGCTGTCATCAATCCAAGACGCTACTGCTTGGCCAAGCGATCCCCTGCGGTCTGGGCACGGGCGGGGATGTGGCGTTGGCACGAGCTGCGGTGGAGTCGGATCGCGACCGCTTGGCCAAGCTGGTCAAGGGCGCAAACCTTGTATTTGTCATCGCCGGCATGGGAGGCGGCACCGGCACTGGTGCGGCCTCGCTTGTGGCGCGCTTGGCCAAGGAGACGGGCGCACTGGTGGTGGGGGTGGCGGCCTCGCCGTTTGATTGTGAGGGCACCCGCCGATGCAACACGGCCACCGGCGGCCTGCGCGACCTCAAGCAGGCGTCTGACGTGGTGTTCCATTTTTCAAATCAGGACGTCGTACAGATGACCGGTACCGATACCAGCCTGAACAACGCGCTCGAAATTGCGAATCGCCACCTTTGCGAATCGGTGCTCGGCGTGAGCCGGATGCTTCTCGAGCCGGGTCTGTTGAATGTCTCGTTTGCAGACCTGCAGTCGGCTGTGCAGGGACGGCAGAGTCTTGGCTCCGTGATTCATGTCGAGGGGAGCGGCGAAGACCGTGCGGCGGCGGCGGTGGGAAAAATGTTGGCCCACCCGGCGGCACGCGGAGGGGAGGCGTTGAAGGAGGCCAATGCGATCCTGTTACACCTCTCCGGAGGCGAGCCATTGTCTCTCTCCGAGATGAACACAGTCACCGAGGCAATCAAGCAACACGCCTCGGCTGTCGATTTGGTCGTCGGCGCGTCCGGGCCGGGGCGTGACGAGGCACTGCAGGTCACCGTCGTAATCGCGCATCAGCTCAAATTGTCCGATACCGAGCCGGAGTTGAGTGCGCCGAGCGAAAACCAGTCCAGCGATGTGACCGACGTGAGTTTTCCGGAAACCTTCATGCCATCCGGAGAGACGAGTTACGTCGGACTGGGGGAGGATTCCGGTGGCTCGCGCCGCAGCGGCTTCGCCTACACACCGCCTGCTCCAACGGCTGAGGCAATCACGCCAGAGCTCAAGGACAGCCTTCTCGAAGCGGCCGCACGGCAGGAGCCGGACCGGAAAAAGCGAAAGAAAATCACGCAGGAAATGCTCCCGCTGGAAATCGTGTCCAAGGGGCGTTTTGAAAAAAGCGAACCGACCATCCACAAGGGGGAGGATCTCGATCAGCCCACGTACATCCGACGCGGGATGGTGTTGAATTGAGTGCCTGCTCAGGCACTTGGCTTACTTTTTTTCCGGTGCCTTGCCTTCGGCGACAAGTCGAAAACCGGTGTGACTCAAGCCGGTATCCGGGCTGGTTTTCATCCGGGCAGCTGGCCGGTAACCAGTGCAATATAGTTCACTACAAAGGAACGAGCCACCCCGGGTGATACGTTTAGCCGTTGTAGGTTCGTTGGGGTCATAGCTGGTCGCCGGTCCCTTTGGATTATCCTTCGGACTCTTCTTGTAATAATCTGCCCGGTACCAGTCCATGCACCATTCCCAGACGTTTCCGGCCATGTCGTATAACCCGTAGCCATTGGCGGCGAACTGCCCCACCGGGGCCGACATACGATAGCCATCCTCTGTAGTGTTTTGGTTTGGGAATCGGCCCTGCCAAAAATTCGCGATGCACTTCTCGTCTGGCTTGAGTTCCTCCCCCCAGATGTATTTTTTGCGATCGAGTCCACCACGGGCGGCAAACTCCCATTCCGCTTCGGTGGGCAGCCGGTGTTTCACCCCGGTGCGCTTTGTCATCCAATCAGCGTAGGCGACGGCATCAAACCAGCAGACGTTTACGACAGGGTGTTCCTCCATACCCTCGATTGAGTCGTCCGGGCCGTTTGGGTGCCTCCAGTCGGCGCCCTGCTGCCAGATCCACCAGGCACGATGATTGTTGAGAGGCACATTTCCCGGTGGAGGGGAAAACACCACGGCACCGGGCACCAGTTTATCAGCTGGAACACCGGGGAAATCCAGCGGATTCGGTTTTTGCTCTGCCACGGTCTCATACTTGGTCTCCTTCACAAACTCGGCGAACTGCCGGTTGGTGACCTCGGTTTTGTCCATCCAAAACCCGTTCACAGTGACCTCGTGAATCGGGCGTTCGTCCTCCTTTTCATCGTCGGACCCCATCGCGAAAGTGCCTCCCGGTATCCAGACCATGTTCTTTGAATCGAACTCTCTGGGTTGAATCTCGGGCTGGTTTTCAGCGGGCTGAGTTTGGGAAGTCTTCGGTGAAGTGTTCGTGGGGGTATCAGAGCAACCGATAATCAACATCGCCGATCCGGTAAGAATCGCGATGGCAAATCGGGTAAAGAGGGAGACGGAATTGTTCATAACCGCGAGCGCTTGGCCATGCCCGCAAGGGGCGGAAGCTACCAACTTGGCCAAGCGCGGTCACGAAATTCCGCTTGGCCAAGCGCAAACCCTTCAAATCGGGCTATTATGCAGAGGGCAAAATAAATGAAAAAAACCTGATTTTTTTGTGGAAATCGAAGTTCTCTTTGGTAAATTTCCGCGCCTCGTTTTGGCCGACGGGTCGCAGAAGGCCAGCGGATAAGGGAGATTTGCGACCAGAAAACCAATTTTTTTGACTCGTGGCAGCGAAGAAAAAAGTCGCCAAAAAAGCAACAAAAACCGCCAAAAAAGCGGTAAAAAAGGCTCCCGCCAAGAA